>SCKP01000019.1 GCA_004124405.1 Fidelibacterota bacterium
AATCACAAATTCATATGTCTCTATAATATCTAACACTACATCTTCTGAGGCATCGTAATATTTAAAATGGAGCAGATCACCTTCAGCGTTACTGCGCAGCTGTACCTCAAACACTGGTGTTCCCTGATAGGGTCCAAATGGCGGGAATAACATGAGACCAACCCCTCGAACATTTCCATCATCATCAAATGCGGCAAATATGTCTCCATCGTCACCCATTTGGTCACCACTCTCATCGAGTACAATCCCACCTGAAATGGTAGCCGTAAATTCATAGGCACCAGGATCATCTTCCCAATCCGGTGGATTTGCAAAAATAAATTGTATCGATATTAAAAGAAATGCTGCAGGTAAGATACTACGGCTAAAAAACTTCATTAAAATCACTTCTCCTCCATTTGTTAATTAATTATCATCCCTCCTAGGATATAGTAATAGCAGTTAACAACTATTACACTATTTGCAAATTTATTACAGTTACCGAATTTTATACAATGCTTTTTCTCGATATATTTTCTCCTGTGATACAAATCACAAAAAATGATAGAAAATAGAATAATTATTAAGATATTATGAAAGCAAATTCCAATTGTGAAGACTCGATTATTCTGTTTAAATTTCCTATCTATAATTATACTACAAACACCTAATTAGGTCAAAAATATCCATGGAAAAAGCGCAGCTCACATTAGATGGTAAAACAATCGAATTACCCATCATCAAAGGTACTGAGGATGAAAAAGCGATCGATGTAACCCAGCTCAGAGCTGAAACAAACTATATAACCTTTGATCCATCTTACGGCAATACCGGATCTTGTTCCAGTGATATTACCTACATCAGCGGAGAGAAAGGAATATTGCGCTATAGAGGGTATCCAATAGAACAGTTGGCTGATAATTCGAGTTTTGTAGAGGTCATGTATTTACTTCTCTACGGGGAACTGCCTAATAAAACAGAATTAGTTTCTTTTAATAAGGAAATAACCTATCATTCCCTCATTCACGAAGATATGAAGCGATTTTTTGATGGTTACCCCATGAATGCCCATCCAATGGGAGTATTGGCATCTACTGTTGCAGCTCTTTCTACATTTTACCCTGCCAGAGTTGATGGAGATATTGAACTGAATATCATTCGCCTTCTGGCTAAAGTAAAAACCCTGGCAGCATTTTCCTATAAGAAGTCTATTGGTCAACCATTGATTTATCCAAAAAATGACCTGGGATTTGAAGAAAACTTTCTTCACATGATGTTTGCAGTCCCAGCCGAGGACTATACCGTCGATCCTACTATGGCAGAAGCATTGAGATTACTTCTCATACTTCATGCAGATCATGAACAGAATTGTTCCACCTCAACCGTAAGAATGGTAGGGAGCAGCCATGCAAACTTGTTTATTTCCATTGCAGCGGGAATTGGTGCACTGTGGGGTGCATTACATGGCGGCGCCAACCAGCGCGTAATTGAAATGCTTAAAATGATTCATGCTGATGGTGACAATTTTGGAAAATATGTAGATATGGCTAAGGATAAAAAATCAAATTTTAAAATGATGGGATTTGGACACAGAGTCTATAAAAATTTCGATCCGCGAGCTAAAATTTTAAAAAAGTCTGCAGATAATCTTTTATTAAAAATGGGAATAAATGACCCCCTTTTAAATATCGCAAAAGAGTTAGAACAAGTTGCATTAAAAGATGATTTTTTTGTTTCCAGAAAGCTATACCCAAATGTAGATTTTTATTCGGGAATTATTTACAGGGCATTAGGCATTCCAACCAAGATGTTTACGGTGATGTTTGCCCTGGGAAGACTTCCCGGCTGGATAGCACAATGGAAAGAAATGCGAAATGAGGAAAAACCTCGAATTTACCGACCAAGACAAATTTATACCGGCGTTGCAAAACGGGATTTTATCCCTCTTGACAAACGATAACACTTTTTATCCAATTAATTAATAAGGACATATAATAATGGCACGTAAAAAAATTGCCCTGGTTGGCGGCGGACAAATTGGAGGCAATCTGGCTCTTCTGGCTACTCAAAAAGAACTAGGTGATATAGTAATTTATGACATCCCCCAAGCCGAAGGCATGACAAAGGGAAAATCCCTTGATATCATGCAGTTACGTCCGCATGACGGCTATGACGTAAATCTGGAAGGTACCAGTGACCCTGCCGGATTAAAAGATGCAGATGTGGTTATCATAACGGCTGGAATACCCCGAAAGCCCGGCATGGATAGAGAAGACCTTTTAGAAATCAATATTAAAATTATCACTGATGTTGCTAACAATGTAAAAAAATATGCTCCCAATGCTTTTGTAATCGTGGTGTCAAACCCTCTGGATGCCATTGTATATTCATTTTATAAAGTTTCGGGATTTTCAAAAAATAAAGTGATCGGTATGGCAGGGGCTTTGGATAGTGGGCGCTTCCGGGCATTTCTAGCTATGGAAACTGGCTACTCTGTTCAGGATGTAAACTGCATGGTTTTAGGCGGCCATGGCGACACAATGGTTCCCATTACCCGCTTGGCAACTATTGGGGGAATTCCGGCAGAAGAACTGATACCCAAAGAGAGGCTGGATGCCATTGTGGAGCGAGTACGCTTTGCCGGCGGTGAATTGGTGAAATTGTATGGTAATGGTTCAGCCTATTATGCACCGGCTGCCTCGGCAATTGAAATGGCTGAAGCCTACCTGAAAGACAAAAAACGGGTAATCCCTTCGGCAGCTCTCTGCGAAGGTGAATTTGGAGTGGATGGATATTTTATTGGTGTTCCCACCGTCATTGGAGCTGGCGGTATTGAGAAAATACTGGAATTTAAACTCCTACCTGAAGAACAGGAAATGCTGAACAATACCCTGATAGCTGTTAAAAAAATGGTGGCTGAAACCAAACTGTAATTTCCCCGAAGACTATGACGCAGACGGAAATGCTCGAATTTGCCAAGATAGCGGCAAAGGGAGCCGGGGCTATTCTTATGGAGCATTTTGGGCAAATTTCCTCTTACGAGCATAAATCCACCCCTATAGATTTGCTCACCATTGCCGATACCCAATCGGAAGCTTTCATCCTCAATGCAATCAAAACCACCTTCCCAGATCATCATATTATTGCTGAAGAAAGCACCATTGTAGAAAATAATTCAGACTATCGTTGGGTTATTGATCCCTTAGATGGTACCACCAATTTTGTACATAACCTTCCTATTTTTGCTGTATCCATTGGCTTGCAGTATAAAGGTGAAACTATTGTGGGGGTAGTGTATAATCCAGCTGCGGATAAATGCTTCTGGGCAGAGAAAAATGGAGGGGCATTCTTAAATGGAGAATCGATTCATAATACTTCAACTAATACTTTAAGTAATAGTCTTTTAGTTACAGGTTTTCCTTACACTCATGATGATAGATGGAGTAAAGGATTTGATCTTTTTAAAACACTGTATGGAAAAACTCAGGGGGTACGAAGGCTGGGCGCTGCTGCCTTGGATTTCTGTTTTGTAGCCATGGGTCGTTTTGAGGGATTCTGGGAATTTGGACTGCAGCCCTGGGATGTCTGTGCCGGCGCTCTCATTTTGGAAGAAGCAGGGGGAAAAGTTTCAGATTGGGATAACTCCCCCATGCCCTTTAGCGGAGAGCGGGTATTAGCCACAAATGGTTTTATTCATGAGGAAATGAAAGATATACTGGAGAATGATCTGTTTTAATTCTGGGAAATTGCTGAGCATTCCTTAATAGCTTTACAGAGCTTTTTCGAAAATCCTGTTTTCTCCCTCAGTTCATTTAATGAAGATTTCTGTATACTTTTCAACGACTTAAACTCCTGCCACAGTTTCTGAATTCGTTTTTTACCCATACCGGGGATTTCCTCAAATATGCTTTTGGTCATATCCTTTTTTCGTGTTTTGCGGTGAAAGGTAATGGCAAAACGGTGGACTTCATCCCGAATTGCCCGTAATAAATACAGTCCAGCTGATGTTTTGGCAATATTCTGGGGTTCACTCATGCCGGGCTTAAAAACTTCTTCCAGTCGCTTAGCAAGACCAATAACGGGCACATACCCCAGTCCCAAAGCATCTAAAGCAGATTTTGCTGCAGATAGCTGCCCCTTGCCCCCATCAATGAGTATGAGGTCCGGCAGGGGATTTTTTTCATCCAACTGCCGTGTATAGCGGCGGGTTACCACCTCGCGCATAGATGCAAAATCATCTATCCCTTTTACGGTTTTAATATGGAATTTCCGATATTCAGATTTACGGGGTTTGCCATCTACAAAACAGACCATTCCCGCAACGGGATTACTGCCCTGTATATTTGAATTATCGAAGGCTTCGATTCGCCGGGGAGCCACCTCCATACCCAAGTCCTCCTGTAGTTGGAGCACCGGTTTTGTGAGAAGTTCCTTGCGCTTGGCTTGTTTGAGACGCAGTTCGCCCAGTAATAAATCGGCGTTTCTTTTAGATATTTCTACGAGTTTTCGTTTTTCTCCTCTTTCTGGAACCAGAATCTGCACCCGCTTTTTCCGGATACCCTTCAGCCACTTTTCATATTCTACGATTTCATCAAAAATGCATTCAACCAATACTTCCTCCGGTAAATCTATGGTTGAAGAGTAATACTGAAGTATAAATTGTGAGAGATTTTTTGCATGAGAATCGGGGTCATGTACTTTTAAATTAAACTTTTCACGCCCCATAATGTGACCATTGCGAATACGCATCACTACTCCTATACCATAACTATTTTCTGCTGATACTGCCACCACATCCCTGTCCTTAAAATCCTGACTGGCTTTTTTCTGTTTTCGGGTAAATTGGGTGACGGCATTCAGCTGATCTCTATAGCGTGCTGCATCTTCATATTTTTGATGATTACTGGAATCATCCATTTGTTTCCGTAGATACTTCTGAATTTCCCGATTCCGGCCTTTTAAAAAGCCCTTGATCTGATTGATCATTTCCCCATATTCTTTTTCTGAGACCAATCCCTCACAGGGACCATCACAGCGCTTGATGTGATAATCCAGACAAATCTTGATCTTCCCTGCTTGAATTGTATTGTCATCAATATAATAGGTGCAGGTTCGCAGTGGGAAAATCTTATGAATTACCCTCAGAATTTCTCTCAGGTAACCAGCATCAGTGTAGGGGCCAAAATAGTTATGGTCATCCTTGGTGAGGTTTTTCTGGCGGATAATCTCCACCCTGGGATAGGGTTCATTGGTAATGCGGATATAGGGAAAAGTTTTATCATCTTTTAGAAATACATTATAACGGGGTTTATGCTCCTTAATAAGATTTGCCTCCGTGAGAAGTGCCTCTACCTCAGACCGCATTACCAGCCATTCTAAATTGGCAATATTTTTCACCATTACCAATGTTTTCGGGTCTTTACCTGCTGGAGAGTTAAAATAGGAACGTACCCTATTTCTCAATACCTTAGCCTTGCCAATATATATGATCTCTCCCTTTCCATCACGGAAGAAATAGACTCCTGGTGATTTGGGTATTTGGCTGATTTTCTGCTGAATATCCATTAGTGTAATTTAGGGAACTATCAGAGAAATGGATTAAACATCTCTGTCATTTTAAAATAGAAGAAAAAGAACCAATCTAAAATATTTGTAATTAGATATTTATAAACACTCCCAGGTTATATGAGTATTAAGACTACTGAGATATATGCAAACTGGGTTTGGAAAGAAGAATTGGAGAGGTGTACATAAACAACAACCTCGAAAGGATGTTGAACTTTACTTCTTTTCACATAATTCTACCAGCACCCCGCCAGTGGACTTAGGATGGATAAAGGCAATTTGTAAACCCTCTGCACCTATTCGAGGACTCTTATCAATAAGCTGAACATCGTTCTCATTTAGATAGTTTAACGCCGACTGAATATTGTCAACAATAAGGGCGATATGATGCATCCCCTCCGGTCTTTTTCCAAGAAATTTAGCTATGGGTGAATCAGGAGATGTGGCTTTGAGAAATTCCAATTTATCCTTACCGGCATGATAAATGTCTGTTATAACCTGCTGGTCGTCAACCTTTTCCCTGCGGTGGAGGTCTAAACCTAAGAGCTCCCCAAATATTTCAGATATGCTGTTCAAATCTTTTACAGCAATACCCACATGTTCAATGCCTAAAATTTTAAACGGTAGTTTTGGCATGGACCAATCTCTTCGCTGACAAATCATATTCAAAAGCATCGGTGATTTCAACATCATAAAATTCACCAATATTCAGTTTTTCATCTACCCGGACAAAATTATCCACTTCCGGTGCATCTCGATAGGAACGGCCAATAGATGTTCCATCTTCACTATGTCTGTCGATGAGTACTCTTTCTATATTCCCAATGAGAGTCTGATTTTTTTTCCAATTCAGATCCTGCTGCAGCATCATGATGGCATCCATGCGTTCTGTTTTTATTTCTGTAGGCACATCATCTTTTAATGATGCGCCATGGGTTCCCTCTTCCTCTGAGTAGGTAAAAACTCCCAGGCGGTCAAACTCAATCTCTTCTACAAAACTATACAGCTCTTTAAAATCTTCATCTGTTTCACCGGGGAAGCCTACAATTATACTGGTTCGGAGAGAAATGTCATGTTTTACCTTCCGCAAATCATCAATTCTTTTTCGAATACCATCCGACATAAGTCCTCGGCGCATATTTTTCAGCATTTTATCGGAGCCATGCTGAACAGGCATATCAATATAGGATACAAGCTTCTCCAGCTGCCCAAAGCGCTGAATCATTTCCTTATGTAAATGTGCAGGGTGGGCATAATGCAGGCGGATCCATTCCAGTCCGTTTACCTCGTTGAGTTCATCCATAAGTTCATGTAATGATGATCTTGGTGTAAGGTCCCAGCCATAGGAAGTAGAGTCCTGGGCGATAACCAGTAATTCTTTCACACCATTATCAGCTAAACGTTGTGCTTCCTGCACATTCCAGGCAACTGGCTGGCTTTTCTGCAGTCCACGCATAATAGGGATTGAGCAAAAACTACAGCCATTATCACAGCCTTCAGCAATTTTCAGATAGGCATAATGATTAGGCGTCAATAATGAGCGGAAGTAGTCAGGGTCATCTTTTGTATGGGCTTTTCCGGTAAGGTAGCTCAGAACTGCAGCATGGTCATCGGTACCAAAAAACGCATCTACCTCCGGGAGTTCTTCATGCAATTCGGAGCCATAGCGATCTGAAAAGCATCCCATGACAACCAATTTTTCCACTTGATTGGACTTCCGCAATTCTCCTGCATCCAAAATTACATCTACAGATTCCTCCCTGGCAATATCTAAGAAGCCACAAGTATTCACGATGAGTATATCCGCATCATCTGATTTTTGTACGATTTCATAGTTCTCCTGCCTGAGTCCACCCAGTAGAATTTCTGAATCCACCAAATTTTTGGCACATCCCAGACTAATCATACATACTCTATTTTTTTCAGATTTAGCCATTTATCTTTTCTTTTTCAGTTGATATTAATCCGTTAATATAGCTTCCTCTATCAAAAGGAACCAAGTCTTCAACTTGCTCCCCTACTCCCAAAAAGTAGACCGGAAGATTCAGCTCTTTCATAATTTGGATAGCAATGCCGCCTCGTGCTGTACCATCCATCTTGGTTAATATTACACCCGTTAGGGGAATATATTTAGCAAATTCTCTGGCTTGTTGAAGTCCATTTTGACCGGTGTTGGCATCAATGGTGATGAGTACATCTACTTCATCCGTAAGTTTTAATATTACCCTGTAGATTTTCTCCAATTCTTTCATGTGATTGACCGAAGTATGCAAGCGCCCTGAAGTGTCCACAATGATCCTGTCCAGGTTTTTTGTGATTCCACTGGAAACCCCATCATAAGCAACAGAGGCGGGATCAGTAGATTTATCGTTCGCTGTTAAATGCAGGTTGAGCCGTTCCGCCCAGATACGTATCTGCTCTACAGCCGCTGCTCGATATGTGTCTGCAGCAACCAGAGAAACTGACTGGCCAGAATTGGAAAAATACCCTCCTAATTTAGCGGCTGATGTTGTTTTCCCTGTCCCATTTATTCCCACCATAAGAATTACCTTCTGTAATTCACCAACCTCATTTACATCAGCAAGATACTGTTGAATGCACTGCTGAAATCGATCTTTCCGGGTAATTTCAGCTTTATCCGGCGCTTTAAGCTGTTCAATTATAGAATCTGTAAGCTCCCAGCCAATATCTGCACCAAGCAATGCTTCTTCCAAATCTTCAATATCATCCTCAGTGAGAATGGTTTTTCCGGAGAATTTCGCAAAAAGATAGGATAACTTAGTACGAGTTTTCGTTAAACCTGAAATTGTTTTTTTGAGAAATGAAATCATCTTGCTTCTAATTCTTTAAAATAACCTAAATACCTTCGGATATATTCAAATGTACTAAACGTAAACAAGAGGGTTGAAATCAGGTAGGATGACCACAGAATTAAATTTGGTATATTCAGCGGATCTTTTAATAAAAATAATACCATCATGAGTGAGGAAATCCCAATAAACCATTTTCCTGATTTATTAGATTGAAATACCTCCTCTTGAGAAAACATTAAATATACACCGATAATGATGAGAAATATATCCCTTATTGCCAGGGTGAGAAAAAATAGCAGAAATGGTAATTTGTTGCTAATGATCAAATAAATTAATACAACCATCATACAGACCTTATCAGCAACAGGGTCAATTAGTTTACCAAAATTCGTGATTTCTCCTGCTTTTCGTGCCACATATCCATCTAAAAAATCTGTTAAAACAATGATGATAATGAGCGCAAAAGCCTGCCATAATTTCCCTGTCATTCCATCTGCAATATCTTCAAATATTAATACAAGGGGGATGGCAAGGAATATCCTGCTGATACTGATGGCATTAGCCAGGGTCATGATGCGGTCCTGCCGGGTTTGGAGGCGTTTTTTTCGTACCCTTTTTCTGTGTTTAAATCGCATTAATTATTTCGATGAGAATTAAATTTTAATGCTGCTAACAAGGAGTTCTTATAAACAGAATCAGGAAATATATTAAGCTCATCCTGTGCTTCTTCGGATACCCTGTCAATTTGGTTTTCCGCAAATTGAATCCCACCATGCTTTTCGATGAGTTTTCTAATTTTTCTGATTTCTGATTTTTTCACATGGTTGTTGAGTTGTCGTTTTACAACCTTTGCTTTTGAAGGAGGTAAATTTTCAAAAAGATAAATGAGCGGTAAGGTGAGAATATTTTTTTTCAGATCAAAACCTGCTGGTTTTCCTAATCCCTCAACATTACCTGTAATGTCCAATAGGTCATCCTTTATCTGGAATACCAGTCCAAATTTTTCACCAAAATTTGCCAAAGCTTCACGTTTATCATTGTCTTCGGTTACCGTCATAACCCCTAATTTACAGGCTGCAGAAAACAGTGATGCTGTTTTATCACTCACCATTTGGTAATAGATTTCCTCTGTCATATTTTTCTTTATGGCTTTTTCAATTTGCTGAATTTCACCCTGGCTTAGTCGCTCTGCTGTACTTGATAAAATCTCCAAGGCATCAAAATCTTTTAAGTGAATCATATTTGAGAGGGCTTTTGAAAACATAAAATCACCTACTAAAATGGAAAGTTTATTCTTCCACACCCGATTTATAGACGGCCATCCTCGACGAAGATTGGCATCATCTACAACATCATCATGGATAAGTGTTGCTACATGAATCATTTCAATAAGGGCAGCTGCACGATAGGTATTTTCATTGGGTTCCCCGCATAAGCCCGCAGAAAGCAGACAGAGATGAGGTCGGAGCTGCTTCCCTTTTTTACGGGAAATATACCTGATAATTGTATTTATTAATTTTACATCCGAATGGAGTGATTCTCTATAAACTTCTTCAAAACGAATTAGATTTTCACGAATGGGAGCTGTTACAATTTTTTGCAGTTCGGCATTCACACCAATGAATCCTTTGGTTTGAAAAGTTTACTAATGAGAATGCTGAACTCATATAAAATAATAAGGGGAACCACTATAAGAATTTGACTGACTGGGTCAGGCGGTGTAAGCACAGCCCCAAGGATGAGGAAAACAACTACTGCAAACTTGCGATATTCCCGTAAAAATGCAGGAGTGAGGATTCCAATTTTTGTAAAAAATATGGAGATTACCGGAAGCTGAAATAATAAACCGCAACCGAAAATTAACCAGAGCATGTACATGAGATATCCTTCCAGAGTGAAATTATAAGCCACATCAATAGTCTCTGCAGTCAATGAAGTAAAGAAGGCAAGGCTAAATGGAATAATTACAAAGTAGGCAAAACTCATCCCCAAAAGGAAGAATGCCGATGAAAATAGCACTGTAAAAATGACGGCTACACCATATTTATCTTCAAATGCCGGAGAAATAAAACGCCAAAATTGATATAAAATAACCGGCAATCCTAAAATAATGCCCCCAAATAATGCCACGGAGAGTTTCACCGTAAACATGCTGGTTATTTTCAAAACCTGTAAATTTAAATCAATTGATAGGGATTCAGTCGGATTGATAAGCCAATACATGATGAGATCGGAGTAGGCATAGGAAAAACCTGCCCCAATCAAAATAGCAATTATAGCTTTAATTAATCGCCAGCGGAGTTCTTCCAGATGATCCCAAAAGGGCATTTCAGGGGACTGATTTATCATTTTAGCAGCAATTGTTTGGCTAAGTCATAGGGTGATTTGCGTTGATAATGTTTTTTTTCTAATTCAGAATGAAGCTCTGAATGGTTTTTGTCCTTCCAGAAATCATCCATTAAATCATCTGCAATTAGTTTCATTACCCTGTTTTTATAGCGATCATCAATTTTCATTTTTTGAACACCTTGAGTCTTATTAAATGATTTATGGGCGTCAATGGAATTCATAAGTTCCTCTATACCCTTACCTTCTGTTGCAACGGTTGCAACAACCTGGGGCAACCATTGACTTTCTTCAATTGTAAGTGTGGAGAGAATATTTTTCAGGGTAATCATCAGTTTATTTGAACCAGCGCGGTCAGCCTTGTTAATTGCGAAAATATTCCCAATTTCCATAAGTCCAGCTTTTAACATCTGCACCTCATCACCGGATTCAGGAACCAAAACCACGATGACCGAATCTGTGGCCTGAATGACATCCAGTTCAATTTGCCCAACTCCCACCGTTTCAAAAATGATTATGTCAAAACCGGCAGCGTCAAATATTTCCCCCACTTCCTGTGTTTTAGAAGCCAATCCTCCCCGACTGCCCCGTGTTGCCATACTCCTCACAAAAACATGGGGGTCTGAGAAATGGGAGGTCATTCGAATACGGTCTCCTAACACTGCACCTCCGGAAAATGGACTGGTGGGGTCAACCGCGATTACAGCAACCCTTTTGTCATTTTTACGAAAGGCTGAAATTAAATTATGGGTAAGTGAACTTTTCCCCGCTCCCGGAGGTCCGGTGATTCCTATTTTGTAGGCATTCCCGGTATTTTTGTAAATCTCAGAAAGAAGTTTTGCTCCTTCATCTCTGTTATCTTCAATTAACGATATAGCCCGAGAAATTGATAGTCTGGATTGCCCACGTATTCCTTGGATTAGCTCTGGTAACACGAAGCAAATTTAAGGACTTAATCCTGTCTTATGTTACAGGGTTTAGACGGTTTTATCAAATAGACGTTTAAAGAAAGCATAATCAGGAATGACAACCGTATGTCCTACTTTTGTAATCATGAGTCTATCTTCAAACAATTTTAAAACCCTGGAAACCGTTTCCCGTGAAGTACCGGACATATTGGCAATATCCTGCTGGAAGGGTAATTTTTCAATGGTAACCTGACCCTTACGAATTACCCCCATATCCTCCGCTAAATTCAGAATTGAAACACCAATTCTATGTTCAGCATCAGAAAGAGATAATGCTTCAATCTGTTGGTCCGATTTCCTGAGGCGTTTTGCCAGTTCTCCCATAAGGGCGAATGAAATTTTAAAATTTCTACGCAATAAACGAAGAAATTCATTTCTTTGAATTGCAATAAGTTCACAATTTTCCTGGGCTAATGCATTAGCTGAACGTGCTTCACCATCTAAAATTGCCATTTCACCAAAAATTTCTCCTGGTCCCAATAAGGACAAAATCACCTCTTTGCCTTCATCATTTACTCGAGTAATTTTCACCGTACCTATAATAATAATGAAAACTATGTCGCCAAATTCTTCTTCAAGAATAATCATACTATTCTTCGGGTAATTCCGAGGGGTACAGCTTTCCGAAACGGCTTCTAATTCCTCTGCATCTAAATCGATAAAAATTGGGATGTTATTAAGATTGTCAGTTATCATTATTCATTTTCCTTTTTAATATGGTTGCATTGCAAATGGTAATTACCGAATTCACAGACTAGTAAAATTAGCTGAATTAATTTCTTTTTACAATATTTTCTAATATATAAATGATTTTTTATTCTTTAGTCTTATAAAATAAATCTTTGTTAAATTTAGGGGCTAATTTAGAATTAATTAATTAAACATTACTATGGGTGCATCAGGATCAGAGTTAAAAAGAGTACGACAATCACGGAGAAATAACCTTCGAAACCGTCATTATAAGTCAATGATGAAAACTTCAATTAAAAAGGTACTGGAAGCAGATAAGAAAGATGCACCAACCCTTTTAAACCAGGCAATATCAATCATTGATCGAGTTTGCGGTAAAGGCATTATTCATAAAAACCGTGCTTCTCACCAAAAATCTAAACTAACCAAATACATTAATAGCCTTTAGTCTGTAGGTTTTCGTTTCAGAACCCTATCTGCCGCAATTTGGATGGGGTTTTCTATTGTGGTTTTTGGTAGTTTGGTGAGTCCTTGGTTATGTTAATATCATGAGGATGACTTTCCTTCATCCCCGCACCAGTAATCCTGATAAATTCAATATTCTTGTGAAATTCCTTTATGGATTTAGTTCCGCAATATCCCATAGAACTGCGAACTCCACCCATAAGTTGATGAATGGTTTCCATTACATCACCTTTGTACGGTACCATTCCTTCAATTCCTTCAGGAACCAGTTTCTTCGATTCAGTATTCTGTTGAAAATACCTATCTTTACTACCCTCATTCATGGCTGCAATGGAACCCATTCCCCTGAATGACTTAAAACTTCTCCCTTCCCAAAGAATTATTTCTCCCGGACTTTCATTAGTACCAGCAAGTATACTTCCAAGCATGGCAGTTTCAGCACCTGCTGCAAAGGATTTTGCAATATCACCAGAATAGCGCATTCCCCCATCAGAAATTATTGGAATATCATTTTTTTGTGCACACTCAAATGCGTTTAATACGGCAGTTAGTTGCGGAACCCCAATACCAGCGATCATACGTGTAGTACAACTTGATCCGGCGCCAATTCCAACTTTAACAGCATCAACTCCCACATCAATAAGGGCCTGGGTACCATCTGCTGTGGCTACATTTCCTGCAATAATCTCAACATTAAGCTTAGATTTTAAGTTCTTCACAGTTTCTAAAACACCTTTAGAATGTCCATGGGCAGTATCAACAACCAAAGCATCTACGTTTGCATGTACCAATGCCTGGGCCCTTTCCATAGTATCCGAAGATACCCCAATAGCGGCAGCCACCAATAGCCGGCCATGTCTATCTGTTCCGGCATTGGGATGATTTTCCTTCTTTAATATATCTTTCACCGTAATTAGTCCGCAGAGAGCGCCCTCATCATCTACCACCAATAATTTTTCAATACGATGTTTCTGAAGTACGGACTTTGCTTCTTCTAATGTGGTACCCTTTTTCACTGTTATCAAATTCTTTCCGGTCATTCTGTCAGATACCGATAAATCAAGATTGGTTTCAAAGCGAATATCGCGATTTGTGAGGATACCAACTAATTTCCCATCATCTACAACAGGCACCCCCGAAATATGAAAATGTGCCATTATATCCAGAGCATCCCGAATTGTTTTTCCTGATGTGATGGTCACAGGGTCCAAAATCATTCCACTTTCTGAGCGCTTTACTCTGTCCACTTCTTTGACATGGTTTTCAATGGATAAATTTTTATGAATCACACCAATCCCACCTTCTCTAGCCATGGCAATTGCCATTTTGCTTTCAGTAACCGTATCCATTGCGGCGCTGATTAAAGGAATATTCAATTGAATATTTTTTGTCAATCGAGAGGAGATGTTTACATCCTTTGGTAAAACACTGGACAATTGAGGAACCAATAATACATCATCAAAGGTTAAGGCTTCTTTCATTCTAAGCTCCCAACTAATTTTTCTATTTCATCCAGGATTTCACCTGATTTTACTAATTCTTTCATATTGGTATGATCAGGGTATAAAGGTCTGTCGATATCAAGAAAATCTACATATTTACGAATAATCTCTTTTGCTTTTTCAACGCCATTGCCAAAAGAGTACTCTCGGAAATCCAGAGCTTGAGCAGCAGCCATCAATTCAATTCCAAGAATTCCGTAGGCATTATCTAAAATCTGAAAATTCTTTATTGCCGTATTCATCCCCATGGACACAAAATCTTCTTGATCTGCGGCTGCTGGAATGGATTGAATGGATGCTGGCATGGATAATATTCTTTGCTCTACTATCAGTGTATCCGCGGTATATTGAGATAACATCAGGCCTGAGAACATACCTGCTCCTTTGGTCAAAAAGGCTGGAAGCCCCACATTTAATGCGGGGTTATTCAGACGGTTCATTCGCCGTTCTGATAACACACTCACCATTGTGATGGATACTCCAGTCATATCCATTGGTAAGCAAACCGGAGTCCCCTGAAAATTTGCTCCTGAAATTTGCGTATTATCTTCAGGAAAAAATATGGGATTATCTCCAACTCCATTCAATTCAATTTCAACCTGAGATTTTGCAAAGGCTAAAGCATCATGCGCTGCTCCAATCACTTGAGGTGTTGACCGCATAGAATAGGCATCCTGCACCTTACATTTAATTTTATTTTCGGCAAGATCACCATTTTCAACTAATTTTCTAATTGCCTTTGCAGATCGAATAGCACCGGGAAACCCTCTGACTTCATGGAGTTTTGGCAAATATGGTTTCATGTTTGCTTTTAACGCTTCTAATGACATTGCACAGGCTATTTCCGCCTGTTTGAACCAGCGATTGGTATCATAAATCAGAATTGCACTCATTGCTGTGAGTACATTAGAACCATTTATAATTGCCAAACCATCTCGTGCCATTAAACCGGGTATTGGTATTCCAGCACGCTCCATTGCTAATTTTCCATCCAGAAGTTCACCTTTATAATAGGCCTGACCTTCTCCCAACATAAGCAAGGCAATTTGAGACATTGGTGCCAAATCACCACTCGCTCCCACCGATCCCTTCTGACAGACAAAAGGAGTGACTCCCTTATTTAACATATCTACCATGGTTTGGGTAATTTCCAATCTGCAGCCTGATCGGCCCTTTGAATGCACATTTATTCGTCCTGCCATTGCACCGCGCACATATTCTATAGGTGCAGGATCACCAATCCCGGCAGCATGGTTATAAATGAGATATTTTTGGAAATCCTGAATTTGATCATCATCTAATACTACTTCTGAGAATTCCCCAATTCCAGTGTTCACCCCATACATTATTTCCCCTGCCTGAATCTTCTTTTCAAGCATAATTCTGCATGTTTTTATGCGATCAATTGCATCTGGATGAAGTTCAATCTTCTCCCCATATCGGGCGATCTTTACTAATAATTCAGTATTTAATTGAGTATTTCCAAGTTCTATTGACATGATTTACTTTTACTTTAATTTAAAAATTATATTACCTCAACCTTAATGATTGTAATAGCAAAATAAATACTTGCTTGCAAGAGGTCAAATTTATTCTCCGTTTACTTATGCCTAAAAGAATTTTTGTGATTCAAGCAATAATGAGTCAACCGTATAATAAGGGATTGGATCTACAGGAAGAGAGCCCAAAATTGTTTGTCCATAGCCCCGTTTATATAACCGCGTGTCCCCTACAATACATATTCCTGTATCGTTCATATTGCGGATTAATCTACCAAATCCCTGACGAAATCTCATGGCAGCTTCCGGTACTTGATATTGCAAAAAAGGATCATCACCCCGTTGTTTATAATCTTCTATTTGCGCCTGAATAAGTGGGTCAAAAGGATTATCAAAGGGGGTTTTCACTATAAATAATATTTCCACCTTGTCTCCGGGAAAATCGACTCCTTCCCAAAAACTTGAAGTCCCTATTAGAATGGAATGAGGATGCTCTAAATAGCTTCTCACCAATACATTTCTACTTAATCCAGGAGCCTGGGCAAATACCTTACAATCACTCCCTTTGAATTTGGGTTCTAAATACTGTTTAATAACAAGAGTTTGTTTGAAGGAGGTACACAGCACCAACATTCTCCTTTTTAATGACGTAAATATCCGTTCAATTTGGGAGCTAATTTCATTCATAAACATGGGATCATTCACATTAATGGATCCCCTAAAAACAAAGAGCTTTACCTGGTCATTATAATGAAAAGGTGAAGGGTATACCCTTTCTTTAACATGATGATCAATGACCGCTAAATCCAATCCTACCTTTTCACTAAAATAGCGAAAATCATCGTTCACCATTAAGGTGGCCGAACAGAATACTCCTCCAGGGTATTTATTCAAGAGATTATCATAAATAAAACTACTCACCTTCAGGGGGGCAGAATTTAATGTTGTCAGGTTTTGATAATCGGATTGAATAAATGATGACCATTGTACTAATTCTGATTGAATATCTAAAGCGGCATTTAAACTTTCTAAACCTTCTTGTAAAATACCATTAATTGCAGTGAATTCTATGGATAATGATAGGGGGATATTTTCCTTATTTTCCTGAAGCAACGCATTGAATTTCTGGATGTTTTTCTCAAACTCCATTAGATCGGTTAACACCTCCCAGGGAGTTGGCTCAGTATCTATAAATTCTTCCTGACTATTTCGATAAAGTAATTTGTTAATATGATAATCTGACCGGCTTATTTCATCCCTTTTATTATCAAAATAGGAATTAAAAAAGTTATAAATTTCTTTTTGAATAATTTTACTTTCTGTAGCAAGAGAATTATATATCTTGAGAATTTCTGGATGTTTTTTCAGCGCATTCTTTTTCCAATTATCTTTTCCCGGAACAAAGAATTTAAATACATCATCAAATGATTTTGCACCAACCTGGGTAACAAGCTGGTCTCGCGTTACCGTGGCAAAATGATGGGCTTCATCTATCACATATATGAAATCAGCTGGCAGACATGAATTATCTCTCATCAATTCATTTGCAAAAAGAGAATGATTGATGATAATAATATCAGCACTTTCCACTTTTATACGAACTTTACCGAGGAAACAGCCGTCATATTTACTACATCGCTTGGATGAGCAGTACCCTCTTTCACTTCTAACGAGTGACCAAATCCTCTTTTGTCTACTGAGTTGAAATCCATTACATTCATTTATATCACCAGATTTTGTTTCCCACTCCCAGACCATCAATGGAAGAATATTTTCGTATTCATGGGGTTTAATTAAATGGTTGTGATTTGCTAAAAGGCGCTCTAACCGAGTACGGCAAATATAATTATACCTTCCCTTATATATGACCGCGTTCAAATTCTGGTCTATTGCTTTTGACAGCCTGGGGATGTCCTCAGTAAAAAGCTGACTTTGCAGATTTTTAGTATAAGTGGAAACTACCAGCGCAGTTTGTTTTTGTTTGGCTGCTAAAAACCCTGATGACAAATAAGCCAATGATTTTCCCAGACCCGTACCTGCTTCAGCAGTGAGAATTTGTCCTTCGGTGAATGCCTCGTAAGTATCATTAATTAATTCTGTTTGAGAAGAACGTTTTTCGTAGCCATTCCAGTTGACACTAATTGCTCCTCCATCGGTAAACCATTCCTTAGGACTTTCAGGAATAGCAACATTACCACTGCCAGTAAATTCAAATGTATTATCTAAAATATTATGGTCAATTGGAGATAACATAAGTCCATCTATAGAATTTAAACGGACGGATGCTTTTATAATATTTATAAATAATTTACTATTATATACGTCACCATTACTGAATAAGTTCTCAATCCGCTGAATAAGGGTAAGAGGTTTTGACAATGCCTCCTGGATTAAAAAAGTAAACAACTTACCTGTACACAAAGCATCTGCACTAGCTCGGTGTGCATTCTCTATTTTAATACCATAATAATCACAAAGCGATCCCAAATTGAAACTATTATGAAAATAAATAAAACCTCGAGCCAGGGAAAGTGTATCATACAATGGTAATTTTGAAATTTGAGAATTTGTCATTGGTAAATTTTTAGTGATAAAACTGTAATCAAAATGGATATTTTGTGCTACCAGGGGAGTAGAGCCAATAAATTCTAAAAAATCAGGAATAGCATCATTTATGGAGGGTGCATCTTTAACCATTTTATTGGTAATACCTGTAAGGGAAGTAATTTTTTTGGGGATGGGTATGCCGGGATTAATCAGGGTAGAATATTCTTCTACAAATTCACCATTAATAAAACGACAGGCTGCAAGTTCTGTAATTTGGTCTTTATCTGGGTTTAGTCCGGTAGTCTCTAAATCAAACGAAATGTATTCATCCAATTCAAGGAGAGGAAGAAGGTCTTTAAGAGTGTGCTCATTAGACACCTGCAAAAACCTTCAATACATCAATTATTAATGTGGGTTTCTTGAATACCGCAGCTTTAAATACGGATGTAAGCGTCCTTTTATCATGGGGTATAGACAATACTTTTTCAGCAATGGAGTCTAATTCTTCACTTGTTAATTTTTCTGTGGCTTCTTTAATTTTGTAGAACCTCTCATGATTTTTCCCAAAGTCCTTTCTCATTCTTTTTGGATATTCAAGTAATCCCTTTTCTGAATAATCATCGTTTTGAATTGCCTCAGCTGCTACTTGTCCAGCAATCCACCCGCCTTTCATTCCAGCGACAATTCCTCCACCGGTCATAGGATTGATTTGATGTGCCGCATCTCCAACCAACATAATGCCATTTGCAACTGGCTTTTCCATTGGTTTAGCGCAGGGGACTCCCCCACACATTGTGGTGAGAATCGCTGCATCAGGATATTCTCTATCCATAAACTCATCTAAATATTTCTGTGCCGATTTATGCTTACTATACTTTCCACTGATACCAATTCCAATATTTGCAAACTTTTTTCCTTTTGGAAACACCCATATATATCCCCCTGGAGCATGATTCATACCGATATACATTATCATTTTATTGGGTTCAATATCCACATTCGAAACCGAATATTGTACTGCAGATTCCATATCTTTCATTCGCACTAAAGTTCTTAAACCTGCCCATCTTCCTACCCGGGAAGTCAAGCCATCAGCACCGATTACAATCTTTGCCTGAATTTGTTTTTCTTCACCCAGGTAGTCAAGTACTACTCCATTTGTTTGTCCATTATTTGTTAATACATTTTTCACATAGGCCTTAGTATAAACTTCAGCTCCAGCATTGGCAGCATATCTCGATAAGTCATAATCAAAAATACGACGATTAAGAATGTACCCAGTTTCAGCTGCAAAATCAATATCAACAGATGTTAAATTAGGGGAGACCAATTTTACACTGGTAATTTTTTCAGCGATCCAACTATCTTCAATTTCAACAAATTGCCTGAGTCCAGATTCCCCTACAGCTTCCCCACAGCGCACGGGATATCCAATATCTCTATCTTTTTCCAACATACAAACAGAAACACCACCCTTTGCAGCTTCCCAGGCAGCCATGGAACCTGCCGGACCGCCACCCACAACAACAACATCATATTTATTCTTGAGCATGGGTCTCCAATACTTCTATGGGACATATTTCTACACAGAGGTCACAATCAATACATACGGGATGATCTATTTCAATGGAATATTCCCTCACCTCAATGCAATCCACGGGACAGACTGAAACACAAACACCACAATAATCACATCTATTTTCTCTTATGTTAATCATGTTCAACTAAAAATGTGGGATAGTGGAGATTAAATCTATGCCAATAATAATATTTACTAACATAATACGTAAGCACTAAAGGCACAAATAACCATGGATAAACGGATAGAACGAAAAAATTTAATATAAATATGGGGTATCTGATTGCCCGCAAGATATCTTTATCCATCCTGCGAATAAATGCAAAAATAAAAAAAGGAATGGAAACTAATGTTGCGGTTGATGCCAGTGGGTCATTATTTTCCAGGGCAATTATAAACGCAATAATAATAAATGCTAATGAGATAAAAAGAGTCAGGTTTTTCCCAAAAACAATAGGAAATGTTTTATCTCCGGATGTTGAATCACCCTTCATATCAGGCAGTGTTGTGAGCAGGGATACAGAGGAAAAACAGAGAACGTAGGGCAGTATTAAATTTAGCATCGATATATCCAACGGAATAATTGCTGCCATTGGCTGATTTTGCATTACGAGACTCCAACCTTCGGTAAATAAAAGTACCCCTACAATTGTATTTGTAAACCATCCTAATAGTGGTTTCTTTTTCCAATTAAATGGTGGCTGATTATAAATAATACCCCAAATCAAATAAATAATACCAACAAGTATGGCTGAAAACCAATTCACTACAATTAAAATTAATATTCCAACAATCAATAGTATTTTAGAAATTGACTGACTTTTATCAATGGCAATATACTTACCAACTAAAAATAGTTTTTGATTGATAGAATCACTTTTTTCATCAGAAATTTGATTTAAAATAAATGTTGAACTGCAAACAAAAGTAATGCCTGTAAAAACAAAAAAGGTAGCCCATGAAAAATTGGATATCCATAAAGGATGGTCAAAATAATACATTTGCGCTGAAGACATTCCCATAACGACCATAACCCAAACTGAAAAAAACAATGTTGGCCTTAGAAGAAAAACCACATCCAGATTGGGGACTAGTTTTTTATGAACAGGATGGTGTTTTAGAAACTGCTTTATCATTTTTATCTTTATTCTGAATAGGGTAATCACCTGAAAAACAAGCAGTACAAAAATTTGTTTTCTTTTGGGATGTAGATTCAAGTGTACCCTCCAATGATAGATATCCCAATGAATCTACATCAATCATTTTTTTGATTTCTTTTTCACTCCGATTACCAGCCGCCAACTCTTCAACAGTGGGAAAATCCATTCCGTAAAAACAAGGGTGTTTTACGGGGGGAGAGCTTATGCGAACATGCACCCTTTTAGCGCCGCTCTCCCGTATGAGTTTTACTAATTTTAATAATGTGGTTCCCCTCACAATGGAATCATCAATAATTATAACCTCTTTATCTTTAAGGACACCCTTAACGGTATTAAACTTTAGCCTTACGGAAACATCCCGCAAACGTTGAGATGGAAAAATAAATGTTCTTCCAACATAATGATTTCTGATCAATCCAATTTCATGTTTTACGCCAGATTCCTGAGAATAACCAAGTGCGCAGGTGTTAGACGAATCCGGAACTGAAATAACGATATCCCCTGTTTCATCAGGATTTTCCCTGGAAAGCTTTCGCCCGAATGCTCTTCTCATTTTATCTACACTTTTACCAAATATTTGTGAATCTGGTCGAGAAAAATATATATATTCAAAAATACAATGTTTGGGCTCCTGAGGCTCAGTAAAGGGTTGAGAATAAAATCCGTCATCATTTGCAACTATTATCTCTCCGGGTTTTACCTCTCGAACATATTCTGCTCCTAATAAATCCAAGGCGCAGGTTTCAGATGCGAATACAAGGGTATCCTTAAGTTTTCCCATACAAAATGGTCTAATTCCGTGGGGATCCCTTGCAGCAATAATTTCATTAGGCGAAAGGAGAATTAACGAGTACGCACCTTCAATTTTGTTAAGTACCTTTCCCAATTTTTCAGCTAAGGTATTTCCTTTTTCCCGAGCTAGAAGATGGATAATAATTTCGGTGTCCGTTGAGGTTTGGAACAATGCACCATCATCTTGAAGCTGTTTCCTGATTCCATCAATATTTACCAGATTCCCATTATGGGCGATAGACAAACTGTAATCTCCCATATTAAAAGTGAGCGGGCCAACATTTTTAGGATCTGAATTCCCGGTAGTAGAATAGCGAACATGACCAATTGCTGAATCTCCAACAAGAGAATCAAATACATCAGGGTTTGAAAACACATCAGAGACAAGCCCCTGCCCCATATGTCTGTGTAATTCCTTACCATCCGAAGAAACTACCCCTGCTCCTTCCTGCCCACGATGTTGTTGAGCATATAAACCCATATAGGCTAATGTAGCAGCCTCTTTATTATTATGTATTCCTATTATTCCACACATAACTAATTTAATTTAACCTTTAATGAATCAATGTCATTATTAGACTCCAACCGTCTCACAGGAAATGTTGACAACTGGGCATCCACATAAGCATCCAGCATATTCCATACGAATAAGCCAAACGTCCACCACGCATATGTGTTTCTAAGACCAATTCTATTTTCTTTCTTTAATTCCATAAAACGGTTTATAACGAAGTATTCTGCCCCTATAAACCCAATTGCTTTCACATATTTTCCATTATATATTTGTCCCAACCCCGGAATTGCCCCTAATTTCCAAGCCAAACCAGGGTCCCTTACTTTTGTTGAATCTATATATCCTGCTTCCTGACCAGTACATATACTAAAGGCAAATAAAATAGCAATCCAATATTTCATTCCACATGACCGACGGCTTCAATTTCTACCCGGGCATTCATGGGCAGGGCTGATACTTGTACAGCAGATCGTGCTGGTGGATTGTCAGGGAAAAATTCATTAAAGATTTCATTAACCTGAGAAAAATGTGAAAGGTCTGTTAGGAATACCGTTAATTTTATTGTTTGTTGTAGAGAGCTTCCCCCGCCTTTCAGTACTCCATTTAGATTAATTAATACTTGTTTTACTTCAGATTTGAAATCCCCTTCTATCAATTTCCCAGACTGGGGGTTAATTGGGATTTGACCGGATGTAAACACAAAATTATCAAATTTAATCCCCTGCGAATAAGTACCTATGGCTTTGGGAGCCTCTGTTGTATGGATAACAACCTTATCCAATAGAATCCTCCAGGCACCATAAAGGCAAGCCTATTCCCAGATTGATTTCACGATTAATATTTTCACTTCCCAATTGCATTATAAATTCACCTGCAGCCGTAATTTTTGCATCAAACAGATGTCCCCCAAAGACTTTGTAATCTGTATCGCTAAAGGTTATATGGGTATGAGAAAAAGGCTTCCCCTCCTTCATTGTAATATTCCCAATTAAAGAAGTAAGCTCATATTCACCCTTAAATAATTTACGATGGTAGGTTTTATCTTCAAGTGAATAATAGCCGATTTCTGGATTTTCTAATGCTCCTATTCCATTCAGCCATGCACAACCCACACCCTTTACTTCTGCGAAGGATTCAAATGTTTTGTTTATGCTATCGCCTTTTGCCAATGTCATAAAAACCCGTGATTCATCTATTCTGTATTGCATGGTGTCCATCTCAAATCTAGTTCCCTATTTGCTTTTGTCTCATCTAATCGTGTCACGGGAGTTGTTATTGGTGCTTCACGGATAAGATCAGGATCTACATTTATATTATCATTTATTTTCAGCATAACCTCAATAAATCTATCCAGTGTTTCTTTTGTTTCTGATTCAGTTGGTTCAATCATCATTGCTTCCGGCACATTATTTGGAAAATAAATTGTTGGTGCATGAAAACCATAATCTAATAATGCTTTTGCAATATCCAATGCTTTTACTCCTTTGGCTTTTTGGTTAATTCCGGATGCAACAAACTCATGTAAAGTTCCTTCCGTGAAAGGAATATTATAAACATCTTTAAGTTTATTTTTTAAATAATTGGCGTTGATAATGGCATTGCGGGTCATGGATTTTAGTCCTTCATCTCCAAGCATTCGAATGTATACATAGGCTCTAACCAATATACCAAAATTACCAAAAAAGGTATGGAGCCGCCCAATGCTGTCTGGAATATCACTTTTCCAATTATATTTTCCATTTTCATTTTTTATTAATTTAGGAATAGGTAAAAAGGGAACTAATTTTTCAACTACTGCAATAGGTCCTGAACCTGGACCACCTCCGCCATGAGGTGTTGAAAAAGTTTTGTGTAAATTTATATGAATAATATCAAACCCCATTTCAGCAGGTTTACATAAGCCTACCACCGCATTCATATTGGCACCATCCATATACATAAGGGCACCAACATTGTGTACAGCATCAGAAATTTCTTCTATTTGATCTTCAAATAATCCCAGGGTATTGGGCTGCGTAAGCATCATACCAGCAACTTCATCATCCAATTTTGACTTTAAATCCTCTAAATCTACCCGCCCTCTGTTATCAGATTTCACTTCACGGGGTTTAAATCCACCCAGGGAAACTGACGCCGGATTTGTGCCGTGAGCTGTTTCAGGAATTATTATATATTTCCGCTTTTCGCCATTCTTTTTATGATATTTCTTCATGATGAGAATTCCTGCAAATTCCCCCTGTGAGCCTGCGCTGGGCTGCAATGTAGCTTCAGACATTCCTGTAATTTTTAATAACATTTGCTCCAATTCAAACATGATATGAAGCGCTCCTTGAACATTTTCAACCGATTGGTGAGGATGAATATTTGCAAAACCGGGAAGAGACGCCAGGGCATCATTTATTTTCGGATTATATTTCATTGTGCAGGACCCTAAGGGATAAAAGTCTTTATCTACATGATGGTTTTTTATGGATAAATTCACATAATGTCTCACAACTTGAGGCTCAGAAACCTCCGGTAATTTTGCCGGGGTTTCCCTTAACAATTCAGGGGAAATTGAATCAGATAATGAAATTTCAGGGACATCTGATTTTGGAAGTGCAACTCCCATCCTTCCCTTTACTGATTTTTCGAATATGACGCGTGAATCAGACATTAACTTTTTGTAAAATAGACTGAATTAGATTTCTGCCATGATCCAATGCATCCTGTAGTAAATGTATATCATTTCCTCCGGCAGTGGCTAAATGTGGTTTTCCACCACCCCCACCTCCCATTATTCCTCCCATTTCCTTTACAATATTACCTGCCTGAATTTGATTGGTTAAATCATCTGTAACGGCGCACATTACCATGGGTTTATCTTTTTGGACAGTACCAATCAATGCTACACCTTTGGTTTTAAATGCCTGCCTGAATTGATCACCCAACTCTCTTAAATCACCGGGATCATCCACATTTTGTACTACCAATCGAATATCTCCTAAACTTTCAGCTCCAGTAACCAAATCATCTATTTCACATGTCATTGATGATTGCCTTAGTTCTTTAATTTCTCGTTCCAGTATTTTTTTATCAATAATAAGGGATTTAATCCGTGAGGATATTTCATCTTCTGTACATTTGAGCACTTTCCGTAATTCACTGATTACAAGTTCTTGTTGGCTCATCAATGTTTGTATGGCATCACCAGATACTGCAACCAATCTTCTTATACCGGATGCTAATGCTGATTCAGAAATAATTTTTATAGCGCCAATATCTCCAGTACGGTTTACATGTGTGCCCCCGCAGAGTTCTTTAGAAAAACCAGGGATATCCACCACTCTCACAGTATCTCCGTATTTTTCTCCAAAAAGTCCAACTGCTCCTTCTTCTCTAGCATCATTGTAATTTTTTAATTTGGTTTCCACAATAATATTTTGCAGAATCACAGAATTGACACATTGCTCCAATTCATTTATCTGACTCTTTGAGATTTGTTCATAATGAGTCAAATCAAAACGCAATAAATCTGCAGTAACCAGGGAACCCGCTTGTTGAACATGATCCCCAACAATTTTTCTTAAAGCCTGATGAAGCAGATGGGTTGCTGTATGATTTCGTCGGATTTGCTGACGGCGGCTATCATCAATTTTTGCATTCACATTTTGGACATCCTCTATTTTGCCTTCCTGGATTCTTCCAATATGAATAAATTCATCACCCGATTTCTGTACATCCTTGACCTTGAATTTAAATCCTTTGGCCGTCAAAAATCCGCTGTCACCAATCTGTCCACCAGCTTCGGCATAAAATGGCGTTTTATCCAGCACAATTTTATAATAATCACCCTCTTGAATATATTTTATTAATTGGGCGTTATTTTCATTTTTTTCATAACCGGTAAATTCTGTTGGAGATCCCTTTTTGACCACTATCCAATCAGTATCTTCTGATATATTCTGAAATTTACCTGACGACCGGGCACGGTCTTTTTGCTGAATCATGCAGTCATTGAATTTATCCACATCCACTGAAAACTCACTTTCACGTGCCATTAATTCCGTTAGGTCTAAGGGAAATCCATAGGTATCATATAATTTGAAGGCATCATCACCATTAATGACTCCTCCAGCAGACAGGTTTTTTGTAATCTTACTAAACACCTCTAAACCTCTATCCAGCGTTTCATTAAAAGATGATTCTTCGGCTTTGATAACTTTTTCAATATGTTTTTGTTTTTCTTTTAACTCAGGGAATGCACTGCCCATAACACCACTCAAGGTGTTCACCAGTTTATAGATGAAAGGATCTTTCATTTCCAGCATTCTTCCAAATCGGGCAGCACGGCGTAGAACCCGTCTCAGTACATAGCCCCGGCCCTCATTTCCGGGCATAGCGCCATCTGCCAGGGAAAAAGACAACATGCGCAAATGATCTGCAATAACCCTGTGGGGGATTCCGTCATTAATCTCGAGTGATTTACCGGAAATTTCAACAATTTTATCTATAATAGGAATAAAGAGATCTGTTTCATAATTTGATGATTTCCCATTTAGAATGGCAACTATCCGCTCAAAGCCGGCACCGGTATCCACATGCTTTTCAGGCAGTTCATGCAAATTTCCCTCACTATCACGGTTATATTGGATAAACACTAAATTCCAGATTTCACGATATTCAGCCAGGGCATTCACCCCCTCTGCTGATTGATTATCAGGATCGTCTCCGGTATAATAATGAATTTCTGTACAGGGGCCACATGGACCACTTTCACCCATTTCCCAGAAATTATCTTTACGGCCAAATTTCAATATTCTATCAGGATGTATATCTGTGAATTCCTTCCAGAGATCTCCGGATTCATCATCATCTTTAAAAATGGTAATCCATAGACGCTCTTTATCCAATTTCCAGACATCAGTTAATAGTTCCCATGCCCAGGAAATGGCTTCCTTTTTATAATAATCACCAAAAGACCAATTTCCCAGCATTTCGAAAAAAGTATGGTGGTAATCGTCCACCCCTACTTCTTCCAGGTCATTATGCTTACCGCTCACCCGAATGCATTTCTGTGAATTTACCGCCCGTTTTGAGTCTGGAGTTTGCAATCCCATAAAGTAGGGTTTAAACTGGTTCATGCCCGCATTAGTGAAAAGTAAAGTAGGGTCTTCATGAGGTACCACAGAAGAACTACGGACGAATTGATGCTCCTTCTTTTGAAAGAAATCTATAAACTGTTGACGAATATCAGCTGAAGAAATTGCCAACTTAAAAAATAAATTGAGTTTCGATTTGAATTGATTCAACAGGTATCAACTCACCTTCATTTTCTAAATCTGAAATATAAGTGGTTCGAGCCTTGTACATCAACATCACACCGGATGATACTTCAATCCCTAAATTATAGCCCCAAATTGTGCTGGCAGTTGGTGTAAAATCAAAGGGGTTGGGAACATTACTCTGCTGATAATATGCTTCGGCTTTTCCCACTCTTGGAATTAAAGAAGAATTAATGGCAATAGTGGAAAGAAAAGTTTGATTGGTTTCTCCGCTTTTATATTCTTTTGAATCTTTATCCCATTTTTCACCCTGCATATTTTGATATCCAGTTACCAGGGTAAAAAGATTCATCACAGACATTTCTGCCTGAGCATAAAAACCATTTAATTTACCATAGAGGAAAAGCTGGCTCTCACGGGTTGATATTCTAGAAGCGCTCACAGACACTCTATTCACATCATAGGCTCTGTCCCAATAATTAAATACAAATCGCCGGGACCCCATCCGATATTCTGCCAATAGATTAATGGGTCCTAATTTGGCCCTGGCACCAATGGGGACCAAACCCCAACCCAATTTATATGATTTTAATCCTAAGGTTGTATCCGATATTTGACCTATAAGCTGACCAAATTGAGAATATATGGTAATTTTTTCACTCAACGCATAATTGGCATCTATAGCGAAACCTGAAATGGGGTCTGACTTAGTTTCATCAGGGTTGTAAGTATTGTAATATTTGCTATCTTCAAACCAATCCATAAATTTTGAATCAGGCAGTGGTTCCCGATCTTGTTCTATGAGAAAGTTATTAAATCCATCCCATTCATCTTGAGCATTAGCTGCATCATCCCATATTTCGGAATCATCCGGATAATAGTCATAATAATCAGGGTATCTATCTCCATCAGAATCGGGTAGTCCTGCTAACTGATCTAGGTCAGTTACAAAAGAGACACCCAAACTTAACTTGGGAAGCATGGATCTGGAACCTCGTATTCCTAATACACCAGGTGTGGCAGATTTAAAATTACTATGGATGAGTTCAATTCCAAAGCCTACCACCTTCGCCTGAAGGTTTAGGCCAACCTGCCGTACCTGAGGATACTCCATTATGTTGGCATAATTATTCACCAGAATTCCCTGCCCAAGTGTTACAGAAGGCAATGCCCCTGCTATGAAATACAGCTTATCTCCCGGCTGCCCCCAGCGTAAATAATAAATTTTATCAATAATGGTTTTGTAGGCCGAACCGCCTGAGGAAAAATCCCAACTATCCCAATACATACCTTCATCATTGAAATATAAATATATATCCAATCCAACGCCTAACTTCCCAATGGGGATTTCAGGTCGAATAGATAATTGATTATATACCTGCCCATTCAGAGTAACAGTTCCAATACTTCCTGTGGTACCCGATTTTGCTGGAGTACCAGCATCATCCTGAGCAAATAGTGAAAATATTAATAATAAGGGGATAATACGCATGAGAATACTCCTTTTTAGTTAAGAGAAATTTTCATTAATTATTTCTGATGACGATGGTATTAATATCCAATTTGGCTTTTATTTGTGCACCTACTTTTTGAGCATCTTCTTTGCTGTTAAAATGGCCGATTCGAACCGCATATAGCCTCCGCTGACTTTTATATAATTCATTAATTCTGGCGCTAAATCCGGCAATGATAAGATTTATTTTCTGCGACTCCGCATTTTCCCTGACACTATAAGCGCCCGTTTGAAGTGAGTAAATTCCATGAGAATTATCAGTATTAAAAGTTGCAATTGGAGTTTCATCCATAATTTCAGTGGTTGTAACCTCAGGTTTTAAATTTTTTGAGGCATCTTCCTTTGCTTGATCGGCTTTTTCAAAGTCTAGTAACAAATTATTTATTTTTCCATCTACATCCAAATGGGGAAACTGTCTTTTAAATACACGTGAATAAAAAATGGCTGTATCTTTATGACCGGATACTATTAGTGAATTCAGAAATAACTTAACGGCCCGTTCAATATGTTCAGATCGACTATAATAAATGGGCATTTTTTTCAGCCAAATCGCCGCTTGAACATACAACCCGGCTGCATAATAATATTCGGAAACCTTCATAACTGCATCATCTCCATATTCACTGGTAGGGTGCGTATTATACAGTTTAGCAAAAATAGTTTTTGCCTCTTCACCATTTATTTCAAGCAATCCCTTTAAATACATGAGGGATGGATTATTAGGATATCTCTGCTCCATTGTAGGTAAATAAATGGCAGCGCTGTCACGAGATCCATGTAGCACATCCTGTATCAAAGCATCCAAATGATCTTGAGCAGGTAGAAAGGATAAACTAAAAGTAATAATGAATATTATTCTCATTGTTTTAGAACCTCCTTCTCATCACTGGCTTCGTATAGCCAAATGATATGAGGATCTGTTGCTGTATTTTTATACCTTTGAAAGCGTTCATCAGTCACCAGAAAATGAATAATATCATCCAGGCTGCGTGCGAATTCTGGTTTGCTGTTCTCTTTTTTTGCCTGAAGTTTCAATTTTATTAGCTTAACAATAAGTGAACTTGAATCTTGCTCAATTGCAGAATCAATAAGCTCTATGGCTTCTGTATTTTCACCCCGATGAGAATAAATTTCAGATAGACTGGCAATGACCTCAATATTGTCGGAATCAGATTTCAAAATCCGTTTCAAGATATCCTCAAATTCAGAATATCTATCCAGGGCAAACAATCCATCTTTCAATAAATGTATCACCATCCAGGCTTGTTCTGGTTTGAGTTCTGCATAGCGAATCCACATTGGAATTGCCTTCCCCAATAATTCTTTCGCTCTCTCCATATAGTCTGAATTTTCTTTAGTTACAGTCTGATTCACAACATCGGTCCCTAAAGATTTCTGATATTCTTCTTCACTTTCACTGCTGTAAGAATTACCAATGAAATAATAGGTGACAGCCAAGTCATTGCTAATGTTTAGAGCGCTCTCAAAAGTTTGACGAGCTTCCTTAAATTTCTTATTTTTAATGAGAATGCGGCCTTCCTGAATCTTATATAATGCCAGCTTATGTTTATCTTCTTTATTGGTTTGTTTTTGATATTTTTCTAAATATTCCCCAGCTTTATCCCATTCATGTTTTTCACGATAGAAGGTGGTTAATTGAGAAACTGCCCATTCACTATTTTTTTCTAATTTCAATAATTCATGTAATTCACTAATTGCAGCATCTACATTTCCAGACCTATAAAAATCCATGGCAAGGTTTTTATGCAGTTCAACTTTTTCATAAAAGGTTAGATTTCTTCTATGTAAAAGTCCTTTGTGAATTTTTAATGCCTGCACTGGATTTCCACTTTCCCTCAAAACCTGTCCCAATCGAAGATATGCTTTTATATTATCGGAGTCTTTTTGAATGATATCCTTAAAATTCTTATAGGCAGATTTTCTCCGTCCTGTTATCATCAAATCAAGACCTTCCGCATAAATGTCTTTCACTTTTGATTTTCGCCGGGGTTTATAATTCAGTACATAAACTGAAATACCGGCAACACCAACGCCCAAAATCAGTAATGTGATAAGCACATCACTCATAGAGTATTCTCATCCACTTCATCGGTAAGTAAAAAATCATCTTCAATACTTTCATTTCTAAGGCTATCCAACTCTACCTGAACTCTTCTGAGTTTTGATTTTAATGAAAATACTTCACTTTTATGAGATATAATTTGAAATAAAGCCAGAAGAAAACCAATAATTACCCCAGCTGTCAATGTCATTACCAAAACCATCCATACATTAAAACCATTTTCATATTCGGGCATATCCGTTAGAAATGGAATTTTTATGGCAAGTGCATTTCCTTCAAATTGATTTAATTCGTTAAACTTTAATAGAAATACCAAGCTTCCCATGAGCAAAAGTATCCAAACTAAATATTTAATTAACTTCATGAATCATTTCCTTTTCTAAGACCCGGTTACCAAACATGCTTACACCTTGAGCATCCTGAATGAGAATATCAACTATATCTTTTATCTGCTCGTCTTTTTTATCAAAAATAACGCCCATATTACCTTCAGTCCTCCCCGACCATTGCTGAGGGGATTTTTTACTTTCTTTTTCCACCATAACTTTCAGCACCTTGCCGATGTGACGCTGATTCGCTTTTAATGTATGGGTTTGCTGCAAATCAATCAAACGTGTCAACCTCTTCTGTTTAATAACTTCATCAATCTGGTCACTATATTCAGCAGCTTTGGTTCCCGGGCGGGGGGAATATTTAAACATGAAGGCTCGGTCAAATATTACCTTATTCATAACCTCAAGCGTTTCCTCATATTCAACATTGGTTTCGCCGGGAAACCCCACAATAATATCGGTTGAGATTGAACAATTGGGGATATAATCACGAATGGTATCGACTAAATTTAAGAATTCAGTTTTGGTATAGGTGCGGTTCATTCGCTTTAAAATTCTGTCAGATCCAGCCTGGAGAGGTAAATGAACATGATTACAAATATTCTTATGTTCACTCATAACCTGGAGCAGGTGGTCATCCATATCCTGGGGATGGGGAGACATATAGCGAATACGTTTTACTCCCGGCACCATGGCAACCCCTTCCAGTAAATGGGGAAATTTCCCCTCTTCGGTTCGATATGAGTTTACATTTTGTCCCAAGAGGGTAATTTCAGCGAACCCATTTTTTACAGCATCTTGGACTTCTCTAATAATGCTCTCATTGGAGCGGCTTCTCTCTCTCCCACGGGTAAAAGGAACAATACAGAAAGTACAGAATTTATCACAGCCCCGGGAGATGGAAATAAAAGCATTTACTCCATCTTGACGAGAGGGCAATAAATTATCATAGACTTCATATTTTGATAAGCGGGTATCTACCTCATGACCATTCTGTTTTTTCCGATTATTAATAATTTCAGGAATACGGCGGTAAGAATCGGGGCCTAAAATAATGTCCACATAGGGTTTAGATTCCAGTAGGTCATCTTTCAAATTTTGTGCCATACAGCCCAATACACCAAAAATCATCTCTGGTTTTCGTTTCTTTAAATGCTGGATGCTGTCCAGGCGGTTATGTACCGTCTCCTCTGCTTTTTCACGGATAGCACAGGTGTTCATAAAAATGATATCTGCTTGATTCAGGTCTCTGGTTTCAGAGTAGCCGCATTTTTGCAGCATACCGGCAACCAGTTCAGAGTCTGCCACATTCATCTGGCATCCAAAGGTTTCTATAAGGTACTTACCTTTTTCTTGTAAGTTATTGTTATTATTGGAGTTATACATAGTTATTTTTGACTACAACTGACTACAACTTTTACAGAGTGATGTTTCTGTATGATTGTAATATAATTTGTATTTCCTCTTCTATAATTTTCCATAATTAAACCTTGATGTAATTTTAGAGTTGTCATCATAATTGAGTACACATTTGATTACAACTTTTAGTGTTTTTGTGTTGTAGTCATTATTTAGTTATAATCTAAAAATAGGGTCGTATAAATTACAATTATTAAAACAAACACTCCACCTAATTTCTAACTGATTATTCTAATTTTTCCTCCCTTAAAAGTGTATTACCAATAATAGTATTATATATTTGTTTATTTGGTAATACACTTTGTAAATTACACTATGGTTCAACAGGAGAATAATGTTATGAATAATACATTCGGACTTGTAAGAGTATCATCTGTCGGTCAATCAGACAACACTTCAATCCAACATCAGAAAGATACAATACAGAAGTATTGTGAACTCTATAACCTTGAACTTACTGAAATCATTGAAGAGGTATATAGTGGAACAACTGAAGATAGAGATGGACTGAACTACCTTATGGATAAAGTTAAATCTGATGGATGTGATACCATCATTGTCTACAAGATTGACAGACTGATGAGAAGTTTCAGAAGTGGTATCAACTTTATATCTGACCTCATTGACAATGGTTGTAAAATCATATCCACCCAAGAACAGATTGATACATCATCAATAAGTGGAAAGTTCTTTATGAACATTCTATTATCAATGTCAGAGATGGAGAGGAATACAATCACCCAACGACTTCAAAATGGAAAGAAACACAGATTCTTAAATGAAGGAAAGATGGTATGTTCAAATCCACCATTTGGTTACAAAAGAGATAATGGAACGATTGTCATTGAAAGGGAAGAATCAAAGATTGTGAAGTATATATTCTCCCTCTGGAATAGATACATCAAATACCCAACCCATCTGAGGGTAAGAAGGGTTAACAGAATGTTATTTAAGAGGGGATATACCTTCAGGAAGGGAGTTTCTTTTAAGAGTCACCATATTCATCGGATTATCAACAATCCCTTCTATAAAGGGGTTATATCGATTGGTGATTTTGGGACGAGAAAACATCAATATGGGAATGTGGTTTCACCCAGATTGTATAATCTCTGTAATTGAGGAATAAATGATATGAACTACGAATACAGAATAATCAAATATGAAGAAGGTGATGAGGTGTTCTATTGTATTGAGGAGTGTATGTTGGATGAGGATGGTGTTATGGGTTCTCATACCATAGAGTATTCACCTA
>SCKP01000020.1 GCA_004124405.1 Fidelibacterota bacterium
GAAGTTCCTGAAATGTCAAATGAATTAAAAAAAGAATCTATTGAATTTTCAAATAAAATTATTATTAATTCAGATAGAATAGCTTCTTTACCGGTAGCAAACATTGCTGACCTTCTAGAATATGTGATGGGAATTAATATTTTAAAAAGAGGCACAGGAGATGCAAATGCCAGTATTTCTGCAATTGGTGGAACAAGTCAAGATGTATTAATTCTAATTGACGGTTTTCGAATATTAACAGATTATACTATTTACCACGACTTAAACTTCCCCTTTGGGATTAATGATATCAATAAAATAGAAATATCTCATGGTTCACACTCACGATTATTTGGCTCACGAGCTATTTCTACTGTAATTAACATAATTACCAAAGATGCTCATTCAAGTAAAAATCGTATTAATATTATTTCTGGTTCCCATTCTGGTAATTATGGTGCAATACATAATAATCTTATATTAAATATTCCAACGGATCATAGTAACCATATTCTCAGTATAAACGACTTAGGGTCATCGGGTATGAATAAGGGTGCAGATCCATATCAACAATTATCCATTTATTATAAATACACGATTGAAAACGGTGCTAATAAAACACATATGTCATTTGGCTACCTGGATCGCATTAATAGTGACACTACTTCAGCAAATATTTATAGGTATACAAAAAATATATCAAAATTTGTAAATTCAAAAATTCGCTGGGATTTCCCAAATAAAAAATTGGAATCTAATTTCCATTGGAGTAATAATATCTATTCAATCAATCCAATATCTGATCTAGCCGCTCCTGATACTAGTGAAGCTAATTTTATTGGATATGGATTTAAAGGAATACTAAATAATAGATTTGGAGTATCAACCTTAGGACTACTAATAGATGGGGAAGAACATTCATCTGCATCTCGGGAAAGAATACATTATTCTTTTACGGTTGATCATAAATTCAAATGGGGGGTAAACCAATTTGATTTGGGAACCAGTTTTAACAAGTATAATGATTATAATGATAAAATTTATATTAGCAGCGGCTATGGAATCAATCATTGGCTAAATCAATACACCATACTATATCATTCATATAATCAGGGCTTTAGAATACCTTCCTTCGAAGAGTTAAATATTGAAACCTACGAAATGAAACATGCGGATGACACTTTAAAGGTGGAATATCAAAAATCATATGATTATGGTTTAATTATTGAAAATGATAATGTAAAAATCAACTTTTCTATGTTTTATAACAAAGGAAATGATGTAATAGAATGGGAATATACAACAACAGGCGCAGATATATACTGGCAGACAACAAATATTCCCAATATTCATACCAATGGTCATAAAGTTAATTTTACGATGAAAAGAAATCCTTTTAAAATTTTCAATTTTGTAAAAAGTGTAGATATGTCATATATTTTTCTTGATGTTGAAATGAATTCTATTACTGATAGTATGCGAATTCTTAGTAATACATTTAAGCATCAAGGTGTATTATATTTGAAACATAAGCTGCCTTTTATGAATTATAATAATGCAAGTCAAACGTGGATACTCCGTTATGAAGAACCTATAAATATGCCAAACCGATTGATTCTTGATACTCAGTTTAATTATAAATTGTGGAAATTCACAGCTGTGTTAAGTATTAATAACTTACTTGGGTTAGAATATTCCGATGAAAAAACATTGAATGAGTTTTTACCCTCAAGTGAAGATAAAGACAATTCCAACGATATTTTATTGCCCGGTACGTGGGTGAGATTTGGATTGAAATTCCCTTCATAAATATTTTAATTGATATTTAAATTGTTATTAATACAATTTGCTATTAACACAATTAAGGAAAATTAAGTAATGTCTAAACATAAATTTCAAACTGAAGTCAGTCAATTACTGCATTTAATTATTCACTCACTGTATTCCCATAAAGAAATATTTCTCAGGGAACTTATATCGAATTCGTCAGACGCATTGGATAGATTGAAATATCTAACCTTAACGGATGATACTTTCAAATCTCTGGAATTCACAGCGCAAATCAACATCAATTTTAATGAAAATGATAAAACACTCACCATTTCTGATAGTGGTATTGGAATGAATAAAGATGATCTGAAAGACAACTTGGGAACCATTGCTCGATCCGGTACCAAGAATTTTGTAGAAATGCAAACGGGTGATTCAAAAAAGGATTCTAACCTAATAGGACAATTTGGTGTTGGATTTTACTCCTCTTATATGGTTGCAGATAAAGTAGAGGTAATTAGTAAAAAAGCTGGGGAAGATTCTGCCTATAAATGGACAAGTGATGGAAAGAGTGGATATAAAATTGAAGATGCTGAAAAAGATACTTTTGGAACAGATATCATTCTACATCTTAATGAAGAAGGCGAAAAATACCTTAGCCGGTGGGAAATACAGAATATTGTTAAAAAATACTCAAACCATATTCCCTTCCCTATTTATCTCCATTGGGAAGAAATAATAACTAAAGCTGAGGGTGAAAAGAAGACAGAAAAAAGAGAGGATAAAACTGAACAAATAAATGCGGGGTCAGCCTTTTGGAAAAAATCAAAGGGTTCGCTCAAAGAAAAGGATTACAATCAATTTTACCAGTCAATTGCTGTTGATTATGAAGATCCCATCCTCTATATTCATACGCAGGCGGAAGGAACTTTAGACTATACCACCCTTTTTTATGTGCCTAAAAATGCTCCATTTGACCTTTTTAATCCAGACTTTCAACCCGGTGTTAAACTGTATGTAAAGCGTGTATTCATTACCGATAACGATAAAGAACTCATGCCGACATACTTGCGTTTTATAAGAGGTGTTATCGATTCAGAGGATTTGCCTTTAAATGTGAGCCGTGAAATCCTGCAAAAAAATAGAGTCTTAGCAAAAATAAAAAATAACTCCGTTAAAAAAATTCTCGCTGAACTATTAAAATATTCTGAAGATAAAAAGAAATATACTGACTTCATTGATAAATTTGGAATTCCAATAAAAGAAGGATTATACCAGGACCACGATAATCGTGATAACCTATTGGAATTAGTTCGTTTTAAATCCACAACTGAAGATGGATATGTATCTCTTGCTGAGTATGCTGGCAGAATGAAATCTGATCAAAAAAATATTTATTACATAACCGGTGATAATGAAGCAACCTTGAAAAATTCTCCCCTTTTGGAGATGTACACTGAGAAAGAAATTGAAGTCCTCATTATGGATCAGGATATCGATGAATTTGTTATTCCAACAATTAATAAATATAAAGACCATGACTTAAAATCCGTCAATTTCAGTGATGCTACTGACGAATTGAAAACTGATACAGATAAAAAAGAAGAGACCAATATTAAACCTCTTCTTAAAAAAATGAAAAAGGTATTAGGTGAACAGGTGAAAGATGTAACTGCCTCATCCCGGTTAAAGAATTCACCTTCGTGTATTGTGGCAGACTCAAATGATCCTACGGCTAAAATGCAGGAACTCATGAGGGCAATGGGCCAACCCGGGCAGCAGGATATTAAGCCTATACTTGAAATCAACCCCTCTCATGCCATCATTTTAAAATTGAAGAATATGAAAAAGAGTAAATCATTTGACAATATTAGCCAACTTCTCCTGGATCAAGCTGTTTTGCTGGAAGGTGCCAAGTTAAAAAACCCAACTGATTTTGTAGATCGGTTAAACACAATTTTAACAGAATCCCTGTAATTTTCACATTTAGAAGCCAAATTTAACATAATAAGGAGTCTCTCACTCCTTATCATCCTCATGGGATCACAAATCTTATGATCTATGTAACAGTATGTAAAATGTGACCTGCGTCCATTGTTCGCCTCGTTAGAAAGCTGTAATTTTACCTATATGTAATTAGAAATATTTTTATTTACAAAAAATAGGGAAATGAAATGAAAATAATAGTATTAGTTGGATTGTTGATTACAAGCTTGTTTGCAGGTAGAAAGACAGATTATGCCCAAGTTATATCTTCGGATATACAAACAACTGTAATTGAATTCAATACTGAAAATTTTAATTTAGTACCGGTAAGTACTCCTGAGGGAATAATGCACTTGGCAAGACTTGAAAATGGCGCTTCATTCCTCAAGAAGGGCGCACCGGATTTACATAAAATTTCAAGATCCATAATTATCCCAGATAATGCAGAAATGGGTATTGAAATTCTATCTTCCAAATTTACCGATTATGATAATATTTCCATCGCACCTTCAAAAGGAAATATATCCCGTTTAGTAAATCCTGATAGTCTTCCCTATGAATTTGGTGCAGAATATAGCCAGGACTCATTTTTCCCATCCACTCTTGCTGAGCTGCAGAATCCATATATTCTGCGAAGTTTACGCGGTCAGGCTGTAGATTTTCACCCCATTCAATATAATCCAATCCAAAAAGTATTACGAGTGTATTCTAAAATTACTGTAAAAGTTTCTTCTACTGGTGATGGCGGTGGAAATATGCTGAGCAGAAAAGTTGGAAAACAATTGATAGCCCGGGAATATAAAAATATCTATAACGAACATTTTATTAATTTTAGAGATGATACGCGCTTTGAATATTTAGAAGATCATGGAAATATGCTAATCATTTCTCATGGTGCTTTTATGTCAACAATGCAGCCATTGGTAGACTGGAAAAATAAAAAGGGTATCCCCACAGAAATGATTGATGTTGCTGAAATTGGCTCAAGTTCAGGTTCTATAGAAAATTTCGTGGATAACTATTATGAAGAAAACAATTTAACATTTTTGTTATTGGTAGGTGATATTGCTCAGATTCCATCTCCAAGTATCAGTGGTAGTGCTTCTGATCCATCCTACGGATTTATCGAAGGGAATGATTCCTACGCAGAAGTCATTGTAGGCCGTTTTTCAGGCAGTACACCCGCTCACATTGCAACACAAGTGGAACGGTCAATAGAATATGAACAATCTCCCCAATCAGGCGCGGACTGGTATGATAATGCTCTGGGAATTGCCTCCAACCAGGGACCCGGTTTTGGCGGCTATACCGATGATGAATTTAATGATTTCATGTGGGAAACAGTATTATCCGGATTTACCTATGATAGTTATGAAGACATTTATGATGGCAGCGGTGGCACCCTATCCCAGGGAATAAACGCCATTAATAATGGTGTCAGCCTAATCAATTATACCGGACATGGGTCCATATCCAGTTGGGGTAATGGTGCACCTCTCAATACTTCCAATGTAAATTCACTCACTAATGATAACTTACTGCCTTTTGTAATCACCGTAGGCTGTAATGTGGGTGAATTTAATTCTACCAATGAATGTTTCGCTGAAGCTTGGCTCCGGGCAACCAATAATGGAGAGCCTACAGGCGCTATTGCACATTATGGTTCCACTATCAGCCAATCGTGGGAACCGCCCATGCATGGCCAATATGGGATGAATTTAATCCTCACTGAAAGTTATGAGAATCAAATTACCCGGTCCATTGGCGGCATAACCACAAATGGCTGCATGTATATGAACGATGCTCAGGGTGCCAGTGGTATTAATGAAACCAAATACTGGACGCTTTTTGGTGATCCTTCCTTAGAACTGCGGACAGATCAGCCCGCTACATTAAATGTAAGTCATGATGATGCTATTGTTGTGGGGCAATCTGAACTCAGCATCAGTACAGGGGTCGATAATGCCCTGGTGGCTCTATCTATGAATGGTGAGCTCTTAGCATCTGCATACTCAGAAAATGGAATTGCTGTTTTAGATTTAAGTGATGCAGAGTTAGTCCCTGGTGATTATGACCTGGTAGTGACGGCATTTAATGCATTCCCATATGAAACAACAATATCCGTGATAACACCTGAAGGTCCATATGTGACTTTAGATTCTTATCAAATTAATTCTGATACCAATAACAATGGTATGGCAGATTTTGATGAAACCATTACACTAGTATTGTATGCCAATAATGTAGGTGTGGATGATGCATATAATGTTTCAGGGCTCATATCTATTGAGGACCCATATATCAGTTTGGGAAATAATAATGTTGAATTTGGTGATATTGCTGCTGGTGGATCTGCTAATGCTGGAGATATAGCATTTACCATTGCACACAATGTGCCAGATGGACATAGTGCCGGTTTTGATATTCTCTTTTCCAGCAATGGAGCTGATTGGGAAGGGAATTTTAATGTAACGATTCATGCACCCTTGTTTACTGTATCGAACCCCTCATTTACGGATACAGGTGGAGATGGTGTCTGGGATGCGGGTGAAGAGATCACTGTGGTTTTACTGCTGAATAATGAAGGTTCTGCTGATCATATGATGTACCCAGGTGTTGGTTTAACAGAAAGCAGCCCGGATGCTCAAATACCAGATGATGGCGAATTTTTCTGGCTCTATGGAATTGCTGCAGGTGAAAGCACGCCTGTAGAATTTCTTGTAACCGCTTCTGAGAATGCAAGCATGGGAACTGAGGTTACATTTACAGCCCAGGCATCTGAAATGAACTGTGAGGAAAACTGCATTGAAAGTGAGCCTTTCTCATTCACATTTACTATTGGTCTACCTATTGATGATAGCCTGCATGAGCCCCTGAACCTGATTGCAGAAACGGGTGAAAACTCAATTGACCTTAGCTGGGATGAACCATTTACCTGCTCATTTGGGCAGTTTGCAGATTGCGAAGGACAATGTATAGACAACTGGTATGAAGTATGGATTGGCGATGGAATTTGCGATGATGGTGATTATGGTGTCTGGTTTAACTGTGATGAATTTGACTTTGATGGCGGTGATTGTGGCGGTAGAAATGAAGTTACTGGTAATAATGATCTTGAAAAAATATATCCAACTCATATAAATACAGACTTTTCAAATTCTACCTATACTCGAAGTGACAGCCGTGAAGTAGAAGGATATTTTGTTTACCGGGATGGTTCTTACCTTGCATATACAGATGATCAAGCATACAGTGATGAAAGTGTGAGTTTTGATGGTGCAGAATACTGTTACCATATAACAGCTGTTTATGAAGAAGGTCAATCCGGACCTTCCAATACAGCCTGTTCAAGTGCACCAGGAGACCCCGGTTGTTTAACGGGTGATTTGAACTGTGATGGTACCTTAAATATTTTAGATATTGTAACTATGGTTAATATGGTGCTGAATGTAATTGATGATGATCCTGCGGCTGACCTGAATGGTGATGGAGTTATCAATATTCTAGATGTTATTACCTTATTAAATTTGGTTTTAGGAAGCAGGACGATTGATACAGGTGACTACCTGGGAACGGATGCTATCATTTACCAGTCAGAAAATTCGGTTTCACTTTCTGCCAATGGAAATATTGCTGGATTCCAAATGAGGGTAAAAGCTGATATGATCGAGTTAAATACTAATATTCCTTTGACAGTAGAAACCAATAAAACACAGGAAGAATATGTAATTGTCGCCTATGGATTGGCTGGAGAAACACTTACGGGCGAACAGATTCAATTATTTACTGCTTCTGCTGGGTTTGAGATTACTTCCGTTATTGTTGCCAATGTTCTTGGTGATGCAATGGATACCGATTTAACCACTACTCCTTTGCCTGAAACATTTGAACTCAGCCAGAACTTTCCAAATCCGTTTAATCCATCTACGGAGATTAAATTCACAGTTGGAAAAGATGAACTGGTTAGCTTAAATATTTATGATATTCAAGGCCGATTGGTTTCATCTTTGATTGATAATTCCTTTTATTCTGCAGGATCATATAAAATGAATTGGGATGGGAAAAATCAATATGGTACTCAAGTTCCTTCTGGAATGTATCTATATAAACTGGAAAGTTCCAATCAAATTGTAACCAGAAAAATGGTTTTGATGAAATAATATTTATTTTAAAATTGAGTTAAAAAACGAGGCATTTTGCCTCGTTTTTTTTATGTCAATTATATTAATATTTTTTGTAACGTATTTCAACAATAGGGTAAATTTGCCCGGTGTTTTATAACTTAAATCTTCAAATTAAAAATTAATTAATCAGGAATTATGAGTACAGTAAAGAAAAAAATATCTGAAGTGGATCAAGCTACTATCCGTTTTGCAGGTGATTCAGGGGACGGAATGCAGCTTACAGGAAGTCAATTTTCAGACAATACAGCAATTTTTGGAAATGACCTGGCAACACTCCCCGATTTCCCGGCAGAAATAAGGGCTCCCAAGGGTAGCCTGGCAGGAGTGAGCTCCTTCCAACTACAATTTAGTAATAAAGATATACATACTCCCGGAGATGATCTGGATGTTTTGGTAGCAATGAACCCTGCTGGGCTAAAGGTGCACCTGGGCGATCTTAAAGATAATGGTATGCTTATTATCAATACCGCCAACTTCACTCCTAAAAATATAAAATTAGCTGGCTATGAGGAGAGTCCCCTTGACGGTTCATTATTGGATGGATATCAAGCTATAAAAGTTGATATGACTAAATTGGTTGCAACAGTTTTGGAAAAATTAGAATTGTCATCCAAACTCAAGGCCAGATCTACAAATATGTTTGCATTAGGACTTCTCTATTGGTTATATGGACGGAGTTTGGACTCATCCGTTAATTTTATTCAGAAGAAATTTGCCAAAACTCCAGATATTGTTGAAGCCAATATTAAAGCGTTAAATGCGGGTTATTATTACGGTGAGACATTGGAAGTAATTAAAACCACTTATCGGGTTAATAAAGCTAAATTTGAAAAAGGAAAGTACCGTAACATCATGGGTAATAATGCTCTGGCTTTCGGGTTATTAACAGCAGCGCAGCGATCTGGATTAGATCTCTATTATGGTGGTTACCCCATAACTCCTGCCAGCGATATTCTTCATTATTTGGCTCAATATAAAAATTTTGGAGTAAAAACTTTTCAAGCTGAGGATGAAATTGCTGGTGTGGTAAGTGCCATTGGTGCTGCCTTTGCTGGTGATTTAGCCATCACTGCTACCAGCGGTCCTGGAGTTGCTCTTAAATCTGAAGCATTGGGATTAGCCGTCATTACGGAACTTCCCCTGGTTTTAGTGAATGTACAGCGTGGCGGTCCATCTACTGGCTTGCCGACTAAAACAGAGCAATCTGATTTAAACCAGGCAATGTATGGAAGAAACGGTGAAGCGCCAATGGTGGTTTTGGCTCCAGCAACTCCTGCGGATTGTTTTATGATGGCCTATGAAGCATGCCGGATTGCATTAAAATATATGATCCCGGTGATCCTGCTATCAGATGGTTATATTGCCAATGGTTCTGAACCCTGGAAAATTCCTGATGTAAACACCTTACCTGAAATGGAAACTCGTATCCTAAAAAAGAAAGAGGGATTTGCACCGTTTAATCATGGCAATCCTGATTTAGCGCGCCCCTGGGCATTGCCTGGAACCCCTGGTATGGAACACCGCATAGGCGGTTTAGAGAAATGGGAAGAAACTGGTCATGTGAGTTATGATCCGGAAAACCATCAGAAAATGGTAGAATTAAGACAAGAGAAAGTGGATATTATTGCCAGGGATCTTGCTCCGGCAAAACCATTTGGAAAAGAAAGCGGCGATCTGTTAGTTATCGGCTGGGGCGGTACTCATGGCGCTTTACGTTCAGCCGTTGAAACTGCACAAAATGAAGGCATGGCTGTCTCTCATTTACATTTACGGTATTTAAATCCATTACCTAGAAATTTGGGAGAAATATTGGTTAAATTTCAAAAAGTGATGATTGCTGAATTAAATCTGGGGCAATTGGCCGCCATAATCAGAGCAAAATTTTTAGTGGATGCAATTGGTCTGAATAAAGTACAGGGAAAACCATTCACCCAAACGGAAGTTTTCAATAAAATTACAGAATTAGTAAAGGGAGCATAAGCATGGAAGCGACAAATACTCAAACTTTAACCCGTCAGGATTTTGTTTCCGATCAGGATGTTCGTTGGTGTCCGGGTTGTGGGGATTATGCAATCTTATCAGTGGTACAAAAATTATTTCCCACCCTGGGCATTCCAAAGGAGAATTTTTTGATAGTATCCGGAATTGGATGTTCCAGTCGGTTTCCTTATTATATGGATACCTACGGATTTCATACTATTCATGGCCGTGCACCTGCATTGGCAACTGGAGCAAAATTAGCAAATCCTGATCTCTCTGTTTGGGTGATAACTGGTGATGGCGATTCAATGAGCATCGGAGGAAACCATTTCATCCATGTTTTAAGAAGAAATATTGATATGAACATTCTTATGTTTAACAATCAAATTTATGGACTTACTAAGGGTCAATATTCTCCAACATCCGAATTGGGAAAGGTTACAAAATCCACCCCCATGGGATCATTGGACCATCCCTTCAATCCTCCACAATTGGCACTGGGTGCCAGTGGAACCTTTATTGCCCGTACTATTGATAGAGAACAAAAACATATGAGCATAATCCTTGAGGAAGCAAACAATCACAAAGGAACATCATTTGTTGAAATATACCAAAATTGCAACATTTTCAATGATGGGGCATTTTCTGAATTAACTGAAAAAGGAACTAAAGCTGAAACTCAGTTGGTTTTAGAACAAGGTAAGCCCATGATATTTGGAGCTGAAAATGATAAAGGATTAGTTTTGGAAGGATCAAATTTTAAAATAGTAAAACTTGGTAAAAATTATAGCGCTGATGATATATTAAAGCATGACAAAGAAGATAAAAACCTAGCCATGCTCCTTAGTGAAATCACTTATAATCCTGATTTACCAGTTCCACTTGGTATTCTTTACCAAGAATCAAAACCAACCTATGATGATATGATGACCAACCAAATTCAGGAAGCTATAAAATCAAAAGGACCCGGAGATTTGGAAAAATTATTTTTCGGAACCAGTTCCTGGATTGTGGACTAAAAGGAGAACTTAAATGTATGATATTAATGATGACGAATTAAAAGAAATGTATGAAAACCAGGGGAAGTCTGATGTCTTATTAGGCAAGGGTATATCTCCAAATGACTCCTTATCTTCACTCACACAAGAAAAGTTTATTGTTCTCAATGAACAGGCATCATTACGGGAAGTTATTGATAACTTGCAAAGATTTCACATTGGTTGTGTCCTTTTAGAAAATGACAATAAAATATCCGGTATATTTACAGAACGGGATATTGTACAAAATATTGTTGGTAATCGCCACAATCTGGAAGAAACACGGATAGTAGATTTTATGACAAAGTCTCCTGATACTCTTTACAGGGAAGACCCCATTGCCTTTGCATTGAATAAAATGATTTCCGGTGGTTATCGGCATATACCCATCGTAGATGAAAATGAAAAACCAATTGGTGTAATCGCTATGCAGGATATTATTAACCATTTAGGAGATTACTTTTTTGATGATATTGTGAATCTCCCCCCTACCCCATTAAGAGATCAAACCCAAAGAGAAGGCGGCTAACTATTAATTTAAATTACCCATAATTCAATGAGAAAAGAAAAAGATTCAATGGGTGATATGTATGTGCCGGATGATGCCTATTATGGCGCCCAAACACAACGGGCTGTGGAAAATTTCCCCATAAGCGGTATAACAATTTCTAAATCAATGATCCAGGCTTTGGGCAAAATTAAACGCTCAGCAGCCATAGTAAATCATGAACTTGGACTGTTAGATAATGATCGTAAAAATGCAATCGTCCAGGCTGCAGATGAAATTATTGAGGGAAAATTTGACAACCAATTCCCCGTTGATATTTATCAGACTGGCTCAGGTACATCCAGTAATATGAACTGCAATGAAATTTTATCCAATCGAGCCAGTGAAATTATGGGTGGTAAAATTGGATCCAAGAAGCCCGTCCATCCCAATGATCATGTGAATCTGGGGCAATCCAGTAATGATGTGTTACCCACAGCTATTCATATCGCTGCCAACACAATGCTGAAGGAAGAATTAATTCCAGCTCTTCAGAATTTAGCAGATGAACTAGATAAAAAGGCAACCTCATTTTCAGATATTGTAAAAATAGGACGAACACACCTCCAGGATGCCACCCCAATAACATTGGGACAAGAATTTTCAGGTTATGCTCAGATGGTGAAAAATGGAATTAAGCGTATTCAAAATGCCCAGGGATTTCTATCAGAGCTTGCCTTGGGAGGGACTGCCGTTGGAACGGGTATTAACACAAAAGCACAGTTTGGGTCTCTCATGGCAAAGGATATCAGTCACTTCACAGGCATTGCATTTAGTGAGGCAAACAATCATTTTGAAGCGCAGGGAGCACAGGATGCTGCTGTAGAAACATCTGGCGCTTTAAAAACCATTGCCGTTTCTCTTTCGAAAATAGCCAATGATATTCGCTGGCTAGGTTCTGGACCAAGAGCAGGGTTGGGTGAACTAATCTTGCCAGCAGTACAGCCAGGATCATCCATCATGCCGGGAAAAACCAATCCGGTTATTTGCGAAGCTATGATTCAAGCCTGCGCCCAAGTCATAGGAAATGACCTGGCCATTACTATTGGTGGACAAGGAGGAGTCTTTGAACTAAATCTCATGCTGCCTCTCATCGCATATAATCTAACGAATTCTATAACCATACTTGCCAACTGCACAAAAGTTTTCACAGAAAAACTCATTACAGACCTCAAAGCTGACCACGAAAAATGCGCTAGTTATATAGAAGGAAGCCTGGCAATGTGTACATCATTGGCACCGGTTATCGGCTATGATAAAGCTGCTGACATTGCCTATAAAGCCTATAATAGTGGCAAAACAGTAAGAGAAATTGCCATTGAAGAAAATGTGCTTGATAAAGATAAATTAAATGAAATACTCGATCCGGTATCAATGACAAAACCCAGTAACTGAGAATAGATGCCCGAACACAATTCCGGTAATCAGAAATTTCAAGCTGCGTCTTGGTGGAAGGTGTTTTTAAACACCTTTCTTTTTTTACTCGCCTGTTTTATCGGGGGCATTATTTATCTCTTTATTTTATCCCGAGACCTTCCCTCTATTGCAGAACTCCAGCGTTTTAATCCCGAACAGGTTTCAAAAATATTATCCGCTGATGGAAAAGTAATCAAGGAGCTGTACATCCATAAACGGGATGTTGTGAATATCAGCCAAATTCCAAGGAGTCTCAGACATGCTCTTCTGGCCATGGAAGACCGAAACTTTTTTGAGCATTCCGGTGTGAGTTTTCAATCCCTCGCCCGGGCAGTTATTGTAAATATGATGACATTCAGTCGAAGGCAGGGTGCCAGCACCATCACGCAACAGCTCGCTCGAAATATGTACAATACCATTGGCTTCGAAAAAACATATAGACGAAAGCTAAAAGAGCTTATCACCTCCATCAATATCGAACAGACATTCACCAAAACACAAATCATGGAGCTTTATCTGAATTCTGTCTATTTCGGGCACGGCACCTATGGCGTTCAAGCTGCATCTAATCAGTATTTTGGTAAGGACATATCAGACCTGCAATTGGATGAGTCTGCTATTTTGATAGGTCTGCTGCCTGCTCCAGCTCGTTATTCGCCAATCCGTCATCCTGACCGAGCCCTTGTCCGTAGGAATCTGGTTCTGAGAGTCATGAAAGAACAGGGATATATTGAGGAAGATGAATATCAATTGGTTGTCATGAAAGATTTACCAGTGAAGCAGTTTGAAAAAGATGATGGCATAGCGCCCTACTTCACAGAATATATCCGAAGGCAACTTGAAAAGATTGACGAAGAATTAGATATTAATCTATATAAGGATGGTCTTGTGGTTCACACAACTTTAGACAGCCGGATTCAATTGGCTTTGGAAGATGCTTTCAATGCGGGGATGAAAAAAAATCAAACTGTCCTTAATAAAGAATTTCTTCAAGACCCATCAAAACTGGAAGCTGCCATCGGATTTACCCAATTCGATCTGGATAGTGCACGATTTATTTTAGAGTCAAACGATACAATCCCTGTTATATTGAGAAGCCAATTATTGGTGCAAGGTGCCAGCATTGTAATAGATCCAACCCAGGGACATATTTTAGGAATGGTAGGGGGAAGACAGGAGGATATTTATCGAGATCATTTTAATCGCTCAACGCAAGCCAAACGTCAGCCTGGCTCTGTGTTTAAACCCCTAATTTATCTTACTGCCTTAGAACAGGGTCATACTGCCGCCACTGAATTATTAAACCAACCCCTTATCGTTTTTATTGATGATACCACTCAATGGAACCCTCAGAATCATGATGGTTCAACTGGATTACTAACCACCCTTCGAGAAGGGCTGCGCCGGTCATTGAATCTGATTTCTGTTCGGGTAGTTCAAGAATTAGTTCAGCCAGAGGATATTGTACAAAATGCAAAAGATTTTGGAATGACTACCTACATTCGAGCGGTGGATGCTATTGCCTTGGGAGTATCCGAAGTATATCTCCTTGAAATTACCGCTGCCTATGCCGCCATTGCTAATAACGGAATTTATTCCCAACCTATGGCTATAACCCGAATAGAAGATCGTCATGGTAGAATTATTAAGGAATTTATTCCTGAAAGCAGGGAAGTACAAGATGAAGCCACCATTTATATTCTCCGGGATATGATGAAATCAGTTGTGGACGCAGGAACTGGTGGCGCATTACGATGGAAATATAAATTTCGGCCTCCAGCAGCAGGTAAAACCGGTACTACCAACAGTAAGGCTGATGCCTGGTTTGTTGGGTTTACTCCCCAATTAGCTATTGGTGTTTGGGTGGGAATGGATGACCCTGCAGTATCCCTGGGTGAAAAACAGTTTGGCTCTTCCGCAGCTCTCCCTATTTTTGCCAATACTATTCGAAAAATATATGATGGCGGAGAATTTCAATCTCGGGGAGAAACAGTTTTACTGAACGAAAAGGCAGATTGGTCCAGACCACAGGGAGTTGTGGAAGTTGAAATTTGCAAAGAGACCTATGAAAAAGCCACCCGATTCTGCCCCAAAATGAAGGAAATTTTCCTCAAAGATAACCGACCCAGGCAGCAATGCCAGAAGCATTCCAGTCCATTTTCCCGCTTTAAGGATAAGTAGTTCAACAACAGGTGGTCACCAAGCTGGGTAGCTTGTTCAACATCAATTACCTAAATGAATCTCCACCCCAAGTTTTTGGGCAATTTGAGATAAATCGGATTGAATTACCTTTTCTTCTATATCATTGGGAATTGAAACGGAGGCGTTTAAATTAAAGAGGGGGGTACCGCTGATGGGTGCTTGGGTAATATGTGTTTCCATTTCAAGAATATTTATTGATTTTTCAGCCAGGTATTTTGACAAGACCTTTACAATCCCTTCATTGTCAGCGCCATTCAGGTTAATCTGATATTTTTTATTGTCACCAATTTCCTGGATTTGGGTATGTTTGGTGGAAATAGTGAGATCATTAATTGATTGGAGAGCTACCCCAAGAGATTCTTCCCAATCGGTGGAAACTGATACCAGCATAATTATGGCGAAGTCTGAGCCCAAACGAGACATACGGCTTTCTTCTACATTACCACCGTGTGTGGTAATAATACCACTTAACTCAGAGACAATTCCCGGTCTATCCGAACCTATAGCTGTGATTATTAGATTATTCAAAATCTCTATTGAAGAATTAAATTAACAAGTTGTACAATATCTAAAACGTTCACACCTCCATCCCCATTCAGATCGGCCAGAGATTCTTGAGTGGGCGTAAATTCTTCTGCATCTAATACATAATTTACTAACATTACCACATCCAGAATATTGAGGGTACCATCTAAATTTACATCTCCTGGAGAATATGAAACTGAATCAAAAGTCGCAAGAATAAACTCATCAATAGCCGCTTCCACAATTGAACCGCCTGAACCACTGTCTCCTTCATTGGCTATATCTTCAGCGATAAATCGAAATTGAACCTGGTTTGTTAATTGGATACCCATGCTAGCAAGAAGAAAATTCTTTTGAACCCAGCTATCGTCAGATTCGCTGGTATTTTCCAGAGTGCTCCAACTCTGACCACCATCTGATGATACCTCAACCATCCAATGATCCGTTCCCGGATTATCTCCCACATCATTGGTGTACCAGCGATAGTATGAAACAAAGGCTTCATCATAACCACTCAAATTAAAAACAGGAGAATAGAGGGTGGTTCGCCCACCATCTACATCATCAAACCCTACACTTCCCGGACTTGTAGCAGCACCGGTTAGAAAACATTTCTCACCATCTTCAGACATATCAATACCCGGCTGTGCCTGGTTACCGTTGAAAAAAGTAGCAACAGGAACTGCTGATTCCCAAATTCCTGCAGTAGCATCATCACCATCTGCACCAACAGTCCAGCCAGATGCATCCTCAAAGGAATAATATGCTATTGGTTCTGCATTTCCAATTATCAATTCAAATTCAAAAATTTGGGCATACCCAGTTTCATCAGTAATAGTTAAAATAATATTGCCAATTACCCCGTTTGGTGCACTTGGTAATACCTGAAATGTAAAAATATCACCTAAGTCTGCTGATGACCGGGCTTCCAAACCACCCATTTCTACAGATTGGGTGTCAAAATAAAAGTAATTATCCGGTGAATCGATGGCTAATGTCAGCAAACCATTTGAATTACCTAAGCCTGAATTATATAATGACAAGATTGTACTATAATTATTTCCTGGTAGATAGGGTCCATTCTGGATTGTGAAATCAATATCATACTTTGCACCAACTGCCCATGCAGCAAATTTATTGGGAAATAAATTTTCCTCTGCTAAAGGTAATATTCTGTTTGTTGCAGGCCAGAATCCATCATTGCTAGCACCCACTTCAGGAGTATAGGCAAAAATACCGTGTTCACCGTACATCCAATCACATGCTTCCCCATTCACCGTGTAGCCTACGGTTTCAATGCCGGTTCCAAATAGATAGCCATTATACTGGGTCATGGCTTCACCATATTCAACAAAAATTTCAAAATCTTCCTCAGGCAATGAAAGGTCAGGGTCATATCCGAAGGGGCGAATAAAAAGATTTCCATAGCTGTGGTAATTCAACGCAATCTTAAAATCATGGCTTTCTACAAAGTCTTTAACAATTTGGGTTTCAGGTTCAGAAAATGGTGAGGTACCTCGATAGGTTTCGTTGCATCCATCCGGGCTGGAACCAACATTATCATAAGCCCACATATAACTGTAGTTTCTGTTCAGGTCAATTCCATCTATACCAAATGAGCAGGTTTCCCGCATATTTTTACGCTGCATTCCCCCGCCATTGGGAGCAATCTGCTGATTATATACCAAACCATCAGGGTTTACAACAGGAATAAAATATAATTCTCTGCCATTTAATAGGGCGGCAGCTTCCGGGTCAGTCTCGTAATTTTCAGCTAGCCAATGCATAAAATAAAAGAGATTCATATAACTCATTGGCTCTCTGGCATGGTGCAAACCTGTATACAGCATTTCAGCTTCATCTTCATCAAGATTGGGATTATCACTCATTTTTACCATCCACACATTGCGTCCCTCAAGAGAAGTCCCCAATGATACTTTTTCTGTAATTAAATTTGGATAGTCAGCATATAGAATATCCAATTGTTCTTCAATTTCAGCAAAGGTATAATAGCCGCCCATTGATCCCAGTTCGAAATCACGGGATTCATAATTATTATCTAATCGGGATGCATAAAATGCTTCCAGGTCCTCATGTATTATTTCATAATTGAGTTGGGTGGTAATGAGTTGAGCTATTTTACTTTCAGGGATTGCAAATTCAATCCATTCACCTGGTTGTTGGTGAGAATGATCAATATCCAATCCAACCCGCTGCAATTCAGAAATGGATTCAGAGTCGGGAGTTTGTACTCTAACCTGTTTATAGGTTTCCCGAGCATACAGACCCGTTATCAGCAAAATAATCAGGAGGATATTTTTCATAAAATGGGTTATTCCAGAATAATATTTACGAGAAGAATTATATCCAGAATGTTGATTGTACCATCAGAATTCAAATCAGCCATGTCATTTTGTTCACCACTCAAGACGACATTCACCAATGAAATTACATCTAGGATATTGATGACACCATCCATATTCAAATCACCATTTTCAAATGCAGTTCCACCGACTGCATTGAATGAATAATGACCTGCCATTGGAAGAGCTTCGAGACGACCTGTGTTATCAAGCGCCTGGATATAATAACGAATTATTGTATCTCCAGATTGACCAGGAATAGCAGCTGTATAACAATCTGGAATGTCTTCTGGACAAATATTCATGATAATGGTTTCACTTTCATCCATTTCATCAGTCCACCAGATTACCTTTAATTCTTCATTAACAAGGCCTGCTTCACTGAGATCATCAATGATGGCATCAACAGGATAGCTGTTTTGGGCTTCGTTCTGATCATTAATAGGGTTATGGAAAATCTGCAGCATTTCTAAATCAGGTATGCCTTTTGCCCGGCAATGCAGGGCATCTGTGGATTCCCATGAACCGGTAAATCCGATAATCTCATATCCGGGCATTGCTTCCGCATAAGCTGCCAGGGCATCATCATCATAAGAATTATTGATAATGGGAACCATTATCTTTTCATTTAAAATAATTGAATTGGTATAAGGCTGATTTGAACCGGTATAAACCCGGAACACTTCCCATGGTTCACCATAAATCGTCATGGTATTTGCAAAATAATCCACCACTTCTTCTATTTCATCATACTGAGCGTGCCAGGTTGGTACCTCTCTGATGAGAACCTTATGAGGAGACAGATATTTCCCCCAGCAGTCAATATGGTCAATATAGGTATTATTAGGGTCATCCACCACATGATAGGTATGCACGCCATAGTAGTCGTTCAGGGTAGTATGAATCATTGCATCGCTCATTGAATTTTCCTCATAAACCAGACTGGATGATGCAGAAATTCCATATCCATCGGTCATATAATTGCCGCCTGCAGTAACAAACTCATTTGAAAAATAAGGTGTATTTAAGTAATCAGCTACTTTATAAGGCGCCTGATTATCATTGGGACGGGGGCGGTTATAGGTGAAATCTACCACAGAAATATCCCGGTTGCCATCTACTACCCACCAAGGGCCGTAATCCCGAGTCCAATAACTATCCGTTGAGCCGATAATATATTCTACATTATCCATATTAACACCAGCATTGGTCATTGAATTATTAGCGGAATTTTGTGAACTGGAAGATACCAGACAATAAATGGTTAAATCTTCAGCCATTTCTTTAATAATGGAAGTAGATATTCCAAAGGGATAGCGAATCAATACACCCTCCATTCTTTCGTATTCAGCAATATTTCGAATGGGCGTTGGAGGAGGATCAGTGGAACGTCCCATTTCCTCAATGAGATGCAATTTTCCCTTTTCCTCTTCGGTTAAGCCGATGGGAAGTTCAATACCATTATTGTCGGTTGAAAACAGCGGTGCAACTAAAAATATAAATGATAATAAATAATTCAATTCCTTCTCCTTTTTTTCATTTATCTGTACTCAAGAGAATATACCACGAAATTGGCAATCCACCCATGTATCTTTCTGTAACAGTTTGTTAATCATTTTTAATCACCAAATGGACAGGTTCCATTATGAGAAACCAGACAAAGACATTTAACTAATGTACTGGAATCAACACCCTGTTTACATTCTTCATTTACTTCAAAATCCAGTTGATCAAAATCTATTTGATTAAAAGATAAAATAGCTTCTTCAATATTACCTAAAATGAGATAATTTTCTGTTCTTAATACCAGAATGTCATTAAACCTTAAATTTACATCGTGCTGAAAGATAAAATCACTTTCCAACTGTTCGCTGAATTCTACGCTTTCCTCATATAATATCCTAACCGTATCACTCAAAGTAACATTAATAGTTTCCCAAATAACTCCATTGGCTGCTAATTGTTTAGCATAATAACTTCGCTGAAGTGCCAAGGCTGCAAACAAATGGGACCTACCAATATAATAATCTCCATGCAGGTCAAGAGTAATTTCTTCAATATTTATATTGAGCATTAAATTGTTGGCTGCATTTAAATTTTCCCCTGCATTTTTAACATATCCATTACTGGAAGTTTCCTCTATGGCCTGGGCTTTATAAATATTTGACCAACCCAGGCCAACCAGTGAAAGAAAATGAAAAACGGAGCCACTATCATTTGTTTCTATGGCTGTGTTAAAATGTTTGTCAGCTTCCTCATATCTTGATGAGGAGAAAGCCAGCCAGCCATCCTGAATATAGAAATCACCATCTAAGGGTGCTGACTTTTCAATGAGAAAATTACACCCTAAAACCATTAAAATGCTTATATATGCAATACGATTTATCATTTTAATAACATCATTTTCTGATGGTAAATTTTCTGTCCAAAATGAACGCTCACAAAATAAATTCCTGAGCTTACAGGTTTTCCAAATTGATTCTTTCCGTTCCAATGGATATTATGATAGCCAGGGGGTTTAACTCCTTTGGATAATACTACAATTTTCTCTCCTAAAATATTATAAATTACCACTTCAACATAAGATTCCTCCGGCAGTTCAATGGGAATTGTAGTAGATGGGTTAAAAGGATTTGGAAAATTTCTTATTAATTTAAATTTGATTGGTAGTGGTTTTTCTATATTGGAATTCACAAATACTGCATAATCACCTAATTTATCAATACTTGCAGTAAGCATCCCCTCAGAAATATTTGTTGTAAGCGAAATAAACTCTAAATCAATTATTTCAAAAATGGTCAATTGCCAAGGCTCATATTCAGATGATAAATAATCACTAATATCAAAATAAATGGAACCCGGTTTATTCAAAATTAACTCTTTAGGATAAAAATGGATTGTTGGGGTGATTTGATAGAATTCAGAATCACTCTCCCTGCTGGCTAAATTACTATTATCCTCCGTAATAATGATATGAACGGGCTCCAATACAGAATTTTTTGAAAGAGAAATGGTGACATTATTAGATGGAGAAATGAGCAATGAGGCTGTATCCGGACTTACTTTAATATAGGATACTTCATCTATTCGTTCCCCTGAATTCATGGCATTGTCTCTGATCTGCAAATCAAAGGTTATTGAAACAGAAACTAAACTGGTTGGAATAATACCTGTAAAATGAAACAGATTATCAGTAACCCGTCTGGGATTAAGCATACTAATAGCACTGAATTGGTTGGTTTCTTCTTTAATGCTGAGAAAGGTAGAATCCGTCAAGAATGCTTCCGTTGAACTCCACAAAAGGTCATAAAACCCCGGATACATTTCATTTAAAATAATATCCAATTTTGTAACTTCAGGTTGTATTAAATCAATTCGGAAATCGGTATTCTCCCATCCGGAGCATATCCGAAATGGGTCACTACTTAAAGAATCGTCTGGATAATTTTGAGCAACGACACGCCATTTGTAGGATTTTTCTCCGTTAACATCAAGAAATATGTTTTCATTGTTTCTATGGTCTTCATATATATTCAAATAATATGGAAATCCATCCGTCACATTAATTTCAGTATATATTAAACTGTCTTCAAAAAAATCCTGGTGATTGATACTATCCTTAAGAATTATATAAATTGATTCATTTAATATTGCTTCTAATCTGTAGAAAAGATGCAATGAATCTCCATTATTCAATTCCGGATCCATCTCTGGATCTAACTGATCATTTTTCTCCCATTGAAATCGAAGTATTTTATTAGAAGCAACACTATTATGATCCAAGTTTTGAGGTAATCGGAAATAATATAAGGTATCACTTCCAATAAAGAAAGCTGATGTATCAATCAAATTGTTGTTGTAAGAAAATATATCAGGTGAAATACTAAAAGATAATGGTCGATCATTCACTGGCTGAACTGTTATAGTAAAAAGTTGATCGTCTTTATTGTTACTATCTTGACCATCAATGACTGTTACTGTTACATGTATATCTCCATTAAAGTTTAGGGTGGGTTGAATGGTTAAGCTGCTTCCACTGATAATTACATTGGCTTTCAGGCTGTCTTCTATTCCTGCACTGTATGTTAGCGTATCACCATCCAAATCACTTGCATTCAGTACAAGGGTAATAGGGGTATCCTCCAATATAGTATGGTTTGATATGGTATCAAGTACTGGTGGAACATTATTATTATGAACAATGACTTTTATACTATTTGAATCTGAAAGACCAAATGGATCTGTTACTTTAAATTGGAACTCTAATGTATCTGGGTTATTATTTGCACTAATACCATTTAATGAATCTATTTGAGAAGATGTGAAATAAGTAATTAAACTAGTTGAATCACTTAATAGATATATGCTATCCGATGTCCATAAGAAAGGGGAACTATTATCAAAAAAACTGCTTTTAAATTTTAAACTGTCAAAATTACAAGGCAAGCTAACCAATGAACATAGTTCTGGATCGGTCACTACGGCAAAGAGGGAGTCAGGTGAATTCTCAAATATATTGATTACTGCTTCAGAACTTTTTCCGTTAATACTAATGATACTGGGTTTTTCATTAATTTCTTGATTTACATAAATTGTCGTATCTGTTTTACCTAAAAAGCCCTCAGTACTTCTGGTAATAAGTGGAATTTTATAGATACTTGTAGTTAAATTTGTATCCTGAAGTAATGGATTGGGATGCCAATAAATGCTATCCATAATACTATCTACTAATGAATCGTTATTATTACTGATTGTCCAATAGAGAGAATCGAGGGAAACTGTATTATTACTGTAATCTATTGCAGTTCCAATTAGCTCAATAGCTGCATATCCTCCTGGATACCCATCGCTATGCGGGAGGCAAACCATCTTTGAATCTGTATATGAACATACCGTATTTTTTGTTGAATCTGAATTTGCATTAGAATTTGCCTCAATTGATATGGTTGGCGTAATGAAATTTGGTGAAAGTGGGCTGCCAAAATCACTGCTTGAACCATTCCATAAAAAATCGGATGGATGTTCACTTGATCTCCAATTATTACCATCATCATTTTTTTCAAATGCATTTATAGAAGTTGGATCAATTATAAATACAGCTGCTCTACCTAATACATCGTCACCTACCGGAAAGTCCGCCGCCATGTCATATGCAACAGAATCAATTACATTCGATGTATTAGCATTATCCCAAATTTTTATTGTTCCAAAAGTATTTGATAAATCAGAGAATGTTCCAATTCTCCAAAATAAATTATCAATTGTTAAATCGCATATGTTAAAGGGAAATCCATAGTGACTGGATGAACAATAAGTGATTCCATCCTTATTTCGGAGTAATCCACTTGAACTTAAGATTACTACATAGCCATGAGAATCAATATTAAATGTTACATCAATTTCAACTTGAAATCCATCAATTTCCAGTTTCCAGTATTCTAAATTAATAGTTGAGTCTGTTGTGTTGAACAGTTCAACATACTCTGGCAAATTTCCAGCGGATTTATTATAAAAAAATTCCGTAATTACAATATCACCCGTATTTGCAGAAAATATCACTCCTGTATGGATGATCATCAATACAGTGAATACCACTTTAATTTTATTAATTTTTCTCTTAATTTTCACCTGATTTTTAATTTAATTATTTTCTTCTATAATACTTTCTTTTTGCAGACAATTTAATCCTTTCTAAAGTCAGTAAAATTTATTTAGGTGATGACTATAATTTTGTAAGCTACCTCACGTGCTGAAATTACCAGAAATTGGGTGATTTATACATATTTGGGGAGAAATTATTATTTTCTGTACAAATTGTACAAAAATATTGAGAATGAAAAAAAAGGATTTATTGAAGGGGAAAAGGGAGAGGGAACCGGATGTATATTGTATTTACTGTCGTAATCGATGTGCAATATTTTGAATGGTTTGAACAAATTTTTCAACTTCTTTTCTTATTGTAAACATCTCACCCATTTTATGATAAATATCTGAAGGATAATAAGCCTCACCAAAATCCATCATAAAATTTGATTCTAATTTAAGTTGATAATCACGCAAAATTTCTTTTTTTCTGCACTTCTGCCTTAGATAATTTAACTGAAATTTTATTTGTCCATTGGTGGTGATATGAAATAGGGGAATTATTCCATAATCATCAGATTTACACTTGAAGGTCATGGTACCATAACCTTCTCCTCTTCCCCAGGATACTTGATCGGCATCTATTTCTGCAAATCGGATCAAATCCATAATAGTGGTTTGAACACGGGGTTCACAATTTTCTTTAATGGAGGAAATAAAGGTGGTTTTATTCCATTTAGCCATGAATGTTCATATCCTTAATTATAATCATAAAAGTGGAAATTTTGCAATAATATGCAAGTAGTAATTTAAACAGCTTTAGTATTTAAATTGGAGGAATATTTATAACATATAAAACTACAAGTTTATAAACTTTTGAATCTTATCTGCAACCTTTCCCGGTGTGATACCAAAATGATCTGCAACTTCTCCTCCTGGCGCGGATTCTCCAAAGGTATTAATTCCAATATTAAGTCCATTCAATCCCGTATAATGTTCCCAGCCTAGAGTAACTCCTGCTTCAATGGAAACTCGTAATGCAGATTCGTCTCCTAAAACAGATTGGCGGTATTCCAGAGATTGCTCATCGAATAATTCCCAACAACCCATATTTACCACTCTCACTTTATTCTCGGAAATCTTTTCAGCCGCTTCCAATGCCACCCACACTTCTGAACCAGTGGCAATTATGACAACTTCAGGTGCGCCTTCGCAGTTTTGCATGATATAGCCGCCTTTTCTAAATTCTTCAGCAGACGGATATGTATTCCTGTCAAATACGGGCAATCCCTGCCTGGTTAGTAAAACCAATGCAGGGCGATTGGTTTGTTCAAATGCAATTCGGGAGGCAACTATTGCTTCATTAGCATCTCCAGGGCGCAATACCAATAAATTAGGAATCGCTCGGCAAGCCATTAAATGCTCTACCGGTTGATGTGTGGGACCATCTTCGCCCACAAAAATGGAATCATGGGTATATTCAGAGACCACAGGTAACCCTTGCAAAGCCCGCAATCGAATAGCTGGCCTTTCATAATCGGAAAATACAAAAAATGTGGCTCCAAATACTTCCAAGCCACCATGGAGTGCAATACCATTATTGATGGTTCCCATGGGGAATTCCCTCACGCCGTAAGCAAAATTCCTACCCAATCTATTATTCCGGGTAAAATCTCCCACCAAATTAGCAAATCCAGTTGTTACATTAGATGGCTCCAAATCAGCAGAACCCCCAACCAATGTAGGATGACATTCTGCAAATTTTTCTATAAAGGGACCCCAAATTTTACGGGTGGCTACTTTTTGTCCTGGCTCATAAGATGGTAAATCAAATGAAGGTAGGGTATCACCAAATGCAATATTCCATTTTTCAGCAAATTCAACCTCTTCCATTCGCGTTTCTAAGGCAGATTTCCAGGCAGCAACCTCAGATCGTGCAAATTCAAATCCTTTCCTGAAATCCTCTACCACATCTTTGGGCAATTGAAAGAATTCTTCCGGATTCAAATCCAACTTTTCTTTTGTGGCTGCAATTTCTTCAGGCGGAAGCGGTGCACCGTGGGTATTATGATCATCTTCCATAGTTGCACAGCCCTGAGCCATAGTAGTTCTGCCAATAATCACGGATGGTTTTTCAATTTCCATTTGTGCTTTACGGATAGCATCGCGGATAGCTTCTCGATCATGACCATCAATTTCCTGCACATGCCAGCCATTAGCTTCATAAATTTTAACTATATCAGCAGAGTCAGAACGAGTAACTTTCCCAGAAATTTGGGCGTTATTTGCATCATAATAATTAATGAGTTTCGCCAACCCCCAATGCCCTGCTAATGCAATAGCGCCCTGAGAAACAGGCTCTTGGATGTCTCCATCTCCATGCAGGCAATAGGTATAATGATTCATCACATCTTCACCAAATTGGTGGCGTAAAATGCATTCAGAAACAGCCATGCCCACTGCATTTCCCACACCCTGTCCCAAGGGTCCAGTAGTAGCTTCTACTCCAGGAGTTAATCCCCGTTCAGGATGCCCGGGAGTCCTTGATCCCAATTGCCTGAATTGCTTCAAATCATCAATTTCCAGCCAACCAATATAAGTGAGCATGGTATAAATAAGGGCTGATTCGTGACCAGCTGATAATACAAACCGATCCCTGTCTTTCCACTGTGGATCATCCGGATCAAATTTTAAAAATTCTTTAAAAAGTGTATAAGTGTAATCCATTGATGATAATGGACCGCCCGTATGCCCGGAATCAGCTTTTCGGACAGTATCCATTATGAGTCCTTTGGCAATATTTATGGCATATTGGTCAATATCTAAAGCTACAGAAGTTGACATAAATCTCCTTTTTTATGGTAAAATGGGGGGACAGAAAATTAGGACTATTTTATCTGAGTGACAAAGTACCAAAGTTCCAGAGTTCCTAAGTTTCAGTGTTTTTGAGTCAGATAATTCTAAATTCATTATTCGCTATTCAATATTCATGATTCGTTTCAAACTCCCTTAATCGCCTTTGAATGCACTGCAACCGCCCTGCCTGAAGGGTCATCCATCTTCTCAAATTCTTTACTCCAACGGAATGCCACAGGTGATGAACAAGCTATGGATGGACCTGCTTCAACCGTTAAGGCCGCTTCATTTGTGGGATACATTTCATCAAATATTTCTCGGTAATAATACCCTTCTTTGGTGGTGGGGGGTTGAATTGGGAATTTCCGCTTTGCATTTACCAAATTATCATCAGATACTTTTTCATCCGCATTTGCTTTAAGGGAGTCAATCCAATTATAGCCCACGCCATCAGAAAACTGTTCTTTTTGCCGCCAGAGAACTTCATCGGGAATCAAACCTTCAAATGCTTTCCGCAGCACATACTTCTCCGCCTTTCCATCGCTGCACATTTTATCTGCGGGATCAATATTCATGGCATATTCTAAAAATTCTTTGCCTAAAAATGGTACTCGCGCTTCAATCCCCCAGGCTGCCATAGATTTATTTGCTCGCAGACAATCATACTTACTGAGCTTCTGTAATTTCCGCACCGTCTCATGATGTAATTCTTCTTTATTGGGAGCCATGTGAAAATAAAGATAGCCTCCAAAAACCTCATCTGCCCCTTCACCAGATAATACCATTTTGATTCCCATTGACTTTATTTTACGAGCCATGAGATACATGGGAGTAGCAGCGCGGATGGTGGTCACATCATAGGTTTCTAAATGATAAATCACGTCTCGCAGTGCATCTAATCCTTCTTGAATCGTATATTTACATTCATGGTGAACGGTGCCAATGGCATCAGCTACAATTTTGGCAGCTTTGAGATCAGGGGAACCTTCCAGTCCAATGGCAAAGGAATGTAAGCGAGGCCACCAGGCTTCTTCAGCATCACCGGATTCCACACGCTTCTTGCTGTATTTCGCTGCAATTGCAGCAATGACTGATGAATCCAATCCGCCTGAAATGAGTACTCCATAGGGCACATCGCACATGAGCTGTTTATGCACAGAATCTTCCAGGGCTTTTTTTAATTTTGGTAACGACACAGCATCTGTTGGAATTTCATTAGCCCAATTGGGCTGATACCATTGTGTAAATTCACCATTTTTATAATAATTCCCGGGGGGGAATTCCTGCAGTTTCTCGCAATAGGATTCTATGGATTTCATCTCACTGGCTACATAAGTCACTCCATTTTCATCCCAGCCAATATAAAGAGGAATAATGCCAATATGATCCCGGGCCACAAAATAGTCTTTTGTATTAGGATCATATAAGCAGAATGCAAAAATACCATCAATCTCATTTAAAAAATCCGCGCCAAATTCATCATAGAGATAAAGCAGAACTTCACAATCAGAGTTAGTCTGGAAGTCATGAGAATTGGAGAGTTTTTTTTCCAGCTCTTTATGGTTATAAATTTCACCATTTACTGCCAGTACCCGCTTGGTCTTGGTATCATATAAAGGCTGAGCGCCATGCTCCACATCAACAATGGAAAGCCGTTCATGCATGAGCACGCAGTGTTCATCACTGTAGCTTCCGCTCCAATCAGGGCCGCGATGGCGTATTTTCCGCACCATTTTCAGTGCTTCGGTCCGCATTGACTGTTCGTCGTTAATATTAAATAATCCGATTATTCCACACATTGTATTTTGTACTTCCTTTTAAAACACTGTCATGCTGATCCGGCAGTTGCCGGAGAAGCATCTCAAACTACCGATGTATGAAAAGGGTGAATATTGAGATTCTTCACTTCGTTCAGAATGACAAATAGGTTAGTTAATTTGATGATTATTGAAGTTCCAGAAGAACAATTTTAATATAAATAGGAATCATGCACCAAGCAGTAGAATGAGTAGAATTTCGTTTCTAAACTTTCGTATGCCAATAAGCCAAGGCAATAAATACCGCCTGAAAAGGCAGCCTTCCCCATGCTATTGCAGCAGAAGTACCCATGGCGGCACCATTGGTTTGAGCCACATAAATATTTGCAGGAAAGATCGCAATTAATAGCAGAATCAATCCCCATCCTGCTAAAAACCGGGTTCTTTCAAAGAGAAGCATGCCTCCCAATAATATTTCAAAAAAACCACTGAGATAGACCAATGGCTTGTGGTAGGATAAATAGGGCGGCATTATTTTCATGTACCAATCCGTGTTTGCAAAATGCTGGACGCCTGCAAAGATGTAAAACAAACTCATAAAATATATTGTGATAATTTTAAATGTCATTGAGAGTGAGTATTTAAATGCTGCAAAATACTATTGGAAACCGCTTCAAAAGATTCCTGAATGAGCCAATGACCGGCTTTCAGCTTTTCAATTTTATAATCGCCTGTGAGATATTTTTCTGATTCGTCAACAGATTTTTCTCCAATAGCCATATCTTTCAATCCATAAATAATTAAGGTTGGTGTCGTAATATCACCAATAAATTTATCTTCATTATTCATATTTGCCCGGTACCAATTCAGGGAAGCTTTCAGAGCGCCCCTCTGTTTAAACACTTCTAAATATTTTTCAATCTCAAGCTGAGAACTTTTCCGCCAAATATTTTTTAAATATGTGTATCCAAAAATCTTAAAATATAATTCTGGCAGGATGGGTTTCTTAAAAAATTTTATATATTGGCTTTTTCGCTGCTGGTCTTTATCGGTATTGATTGCATCAAAAAATGCATCCAAATGAGGTACGGATAGCGCCGTCCAGCTATTGATTCTTTCCGAATATAATGCAGCAGTAACCCAGCCCACAGCAGAGCCCCAATCATGACCAACTAAATGAAATTTTTCAAATTGAAAGGCGTCTGCAATATCAATGACATCCTGAGACAATTTATCGATGCTGTAGTCAGATATTTTAGGCGGCCTGGCGCCTTGGCTATACCCCCTTTGATCTGGCGCCACCACTTTGTATCCCTCACTTACAAGTACTGGAATAAGATCATAATACATTCTTGATGTCTCGGGGAAGCCATGTAGTAAAATAACCGCATCACCCGTATTTTCCAGACCGGAAACTCTGCAGGTGAAGGTAAGATCATTAACTTTTACATCTGCAAAAGACTCTCCATCTGTATCATAATAGTTTATACTTTGAGCGATTGCCATGGAGCATATAATAATGAATAATAAATATTTCATTAAATTTAATTTACTAGTTTTTTAACAAATTCTACTAAAATTCCAAAAAGTATCCAAGCAGGAAAATGAACATAACTGATAATCCCCTGCCAATGTTTATTGTCTGGTAAATATCGGTAATCCCAAATTCTAACACCCAATTTACTGGATGGATAGCCAACTATTATTTCCACTGCCCAAATCCAAAAGGGGTAGGAAATATAGCGCAGAAAATCATTGGGGATGATGAGCTTAATAAGATCAAATCCGTAGGAAAGCCCAAAGGCATAAATGGGAAACATCCAAATTGAAGAATGCCCCATCAAATTAAGATTCTTTTTAGTAATTAATTCTGTTATTGCAGTAAAGAATAATTCAACGGTTACGCCAAACATACCCCAGAATATAAGCTGATTTATATCCATATTAGTTAAACCACACGCCATATCTTTCCTTACGGAGTTTCATCGCCACATATTCTTCCAACTCTTCCGCATCTTTCCGGGTGGGGATGGGATTATATTTCTCGTAAAATTCAGGTACTAACCTCAACCCAAAGCGCCGTGCATAGGTGTTGGACTTATAGCCCTCTTTATGCTGCCTGAACCTTTCGGTCGGTTTTTTAGCGGACTGCCCCACATAAAAACAACGATTACCCAGTAAAAACTTGGGACTCTGTTTCCTAAATTTTACAAGCTTTCCTACTTGTTTATCCAGTTCAATGACATAGAGGTAGTATTTCAATATTAATTAAGTGGGTTACTTAACTTTCTCCCACTCTTCTACAATTGCTTTAGGGATTGGATAGCTGAGGAATTTCTGGGCTAATTCTTCTTCCATCGCTGATGCTTTTTCCTGCACTTGGTTGTAGGCTGTTTCTAAATAAGACTTATCTTCTAAGAGTTGATAGAGTGCGTAGTTTAATTCAATAATCTCAGTATCTTTGATGAGGCTGTGGATTTCTGCAACATCATATGCCTTGCCAAGGTGTTTGTAGGTAAGGTAGAGATAGGTTGTAGTTTCTAATTCAAACCATTTTAGTCCAATCTCCTTTTGGAGGGCAAGAGACTTTTCTAAATATTCTTCTGCCTTGCCATAATCCCCTTTACTCCAATGCATATGTCCGATGTTAAATAGCATTATTCCCATCCTACGCTCATCACCA
>SCKP01000021.1 GCA_004124405.1 Fidelibacterota bacterium
TTCTTGGCTACCGCTTTTTTAGCTGGGGCCTTTTTCTTAGGAGCTTTCTTTTTGGCTACAGGTTTTTTTGTAGTGGTTTTTTTTGCTGCAGCTTTTTTCTTGGGTGCCGCTTTTTTAGCTGGAGCCTTCTTTACTGCAGTTGGCTTTTTAATTTCTTCAGTGGCCTGAACCGCTGATTCTACTTCTTTCGGTGCTTCCACTTTCTTTGGTTTTGCTTTTAGTCGGGAGGCGCTAATGATATTTTTCATCCGTTCCTTATTTTTCCGATGCTTTAACCGAGTAGCTTTTGTCTTTTTGTTCATTTAAATTCCTTTATAAATTGGAAACATCCCAAAATCAATACCTATATAGACTGGAAATATTAATATAATCCTGAATAGTAAAGGAAGGAAATTTCTTTACAAATTACCGTAATAATATCATTGAAGCTGTTACAAGGTGTAAATTTTATACTTCGGAATAAATCCTATTATGAATGTTATTAAAAAAATGAAAAATTATTTAATTCTCATTTTTGGATTAAGCACAATTTTATTTAGCGCTTATCTCACAAATATATCTGTTGTTTTAGTTCAGCCGGATAATAGTGAATTGCATTGTTTAACCTCTGGAGATGAATATTATTCCTGGCTGCATGATGAAAATGGGTTGCCCATTATTCAAAGTCAAATTGATGGATATTATTATTACGGAGAAAGGTTGGGAGATATCCTTATCCCAACAATTAACAGAGCCGATAAGATATTATCACGAAACCAGAATATTGAAAAATGGTCTGGAATCACCCGGGAAAATTATTTGAAACGAAGGCAAAGATATTGGACAGGATTTGAGTTGTATGATGCCCCTTCAATCGGTACCATTAATAATATTAATATTTTTATACGATTTAATGATGAACTCGAATTCAGGCATGAATGCACTGATTATGATGATCCCTTTAATAAAATTGACGGTCCATCTCTGGGGCATTATTATGGTGAAGTTTCCTATGGATTATTGGAGGTTATTACCCATCATTTCCCTGCCTGCGGCACTGATGGACTGTCATATAAGGATGCTCATGATCGATCATATTATAAGCCCTACAATGCGGTAACCAATACAAATGGCTATTTAGATTGCTGGAATGTAAATGACAGTACCGATGCCGGGTTCAGCTGTGAAGATTCTACCCAGTGGGGATATATCCGCGAGCATATTCTCCTGAAAAATGCCATCGAGTCCATAAAGGAGCAGATTCCTTCAGACCTTGACATAGATGGCAATGATGACCAATTGGTAGATAATGTCACCTTTCTGGTGTCCGGTTCACCAACAGGGTGGAGTGATCTTCTCTGGCCGCACAGGTGGTCATTAACCACTTTTGATGTGGAAATTAATGGAAGTATTGTGGATGCCTATAATCTGAATCTTTTAAGCGGGAACCCGTCTTATTTTACGGTGGGTACACTCTGCCATGAGTTTTTTCACAGTTTAGGCGGACCTGATTTATATCATTATGTTGAATCTGCCACCCCCACGCCCGTAGGTGGTTGGGATCTCATGGAACAATCTTCGGATACTCCTCAATATATGAGCGCCTGGATGAAATATAGATATGCCAATTGGCTGGATTGCACCCTTATTGAATCTGGAGGAACCTATGCCCTCAAACCCCTACAGGAACAGAAAAACAGTTGTTATATAATTAAATCTCCCTATTCAGAAAGTCAGTTTTTTACAGTGGAATATCGTAAGCATGAAGGAATATATGAATCTAATCTCCCGGGGAATGAAGACGGCTTATTGGTATATCGAATCAATTTAGATATCAATAATAATGGCAAATTTGATACTGTAGAAGTGGATGAATCCTGGAATAAAATTATTGGTGGGAATGCAGAAGGGCCCCCTGATGAAGTTTATTTGTATCGCCCCGGAGGGACTTCTTTATATAATGGGAATTTAATAAAAGCAGTATTTAGTTCTCAGTCTGGGAGAATTCAATTGAATGATGGTACCGATCCATCCGGTTTTCTGGTTGAGTCTTTTATAGATGAAAATGAAAATGGAATCTACGATATTGGAGAAATTTTCACTGATGAAAATGGGGATGGTTTCTATGGTGATATGGCCGGGGGACTTCATCTCAAAAATATTGGAGAAGCAGGTGATAGCATTCAGTTTGATTTTTTAAATTTCTTCCTGAATATCGAATTATCCGGAATTAGTGATGATGACGATGAAGATGGTGTGTTAAATCCCGGTGAATCAGCAAAAATACAATTTTCTACTCAATTATTTGGAAATGTAAATCAGTTAAATAATATACAGGCGGAACTATCCTCAGATGATGATTTGGTTAGTTTTTCTCCAAATGTGCTTTCTCTGGAATATATGGTGGGTGAACCAGAAACATTGGAATTTGAAACAATTCTATCTATTGAGGATGTAAATGAAATGAAACCAGTTGAATTTGATGTAACCTTAATTGCAGAATTCTTGGAAGACGGAAATATAATCACTTATTCAGATAAGCAGCAATTTTCATTAGATGTTACACTAAATCAAGCTGGATTTCCCATCCAAACCACAAAAATAAGATCAACCCCCTTAATAATAGATTTAGATAATGACGGGGATAAAGAGATTATATTTGGTGATGATTTTGGGGTTATACACATATTCAAAAATGACGGAACTGAATTAATTACCAGCGTATTTCCGTTTGATACTGGTGAGTCCATTTGGAGTTCTCCCGCTGCTGCAGATTTGGATGGTAATGGTGATTTAGAGATTGTGATAACTTCAAAAAATAAACATCTCTACATCTTTGAGAATGGATTACTGAAAGTAGATTTTAATACAGAATTATACGATACTACCTCCACTGGGTTTTATCTTATTGGTACACCGGCAATTGGGAACCTGGATGATGATGCAGATTTGGAAGTTGTATTTTCCGGCTATTCCAATAACAATAAATTATTTGTAATAAATCATGATGGATCTTTGGTTGATGGGTTTCCCATTTCACTTGGAGAGAAGGTTAAAAATGGAGTGGCTTTGGCTGATTTTAATAATAACGGAAAAGATGACATTGTATTAGGTACCGATGATCACCATTTATATTTAATCTTAGATGACGGTTCCATCGCAGCAGGATTTCCCTATACTGCAACGGATAAATTTCAATCCGCACCAGCTATTTTAGATTTTAACGGGGAAAAGATTATAGCGGTAGGCAATAATAATGACACGCTTTATGTGATTAATAGTAATGGGAGCCTATTACTTAACTACCCTACAGGAGGGAAAATACTTTCTTCCCCTGTATTTGTTAATGTGGCTAATAAACCCTATCTACTTTTTTCAGCAAATGATCATTTTATTTATTTTATAGATTTAGATGGTAATTCCTATCCCGGTTGGCCCATTCAAGTTGAGAGAAATATAAATGGGTCAGTAATTATTTCTGACCTAAATGGGGATGGAGTTCCAGAAATATCCGTTACTACTGAACTAGGTGAGCTAATAGCATTCCATTTAGATGGGACTTTATACAGTCATTTTCCAATCAAAATTGATTTTCCTTATTCAACTGCCCCGGTAGTTACTGATATTGATTTGGATGGTGATTTAGAATTAATCGCTGGTTCAGCAGGAAGCATTGAGGTTATAGATATTAAAGAACAGGGTAGTTTTAGTAATTATTGGAATACATATAAAGGCAATGATAAAAGAAATGGATTATTCATATTTGAAGCGGATTTATCATTACCTGAAAAGTCAATTGTTCCTTCTGCTTTTAAAATAAAATCTGCATACCCCAATCCTTTTAACCCCATTATAAATATCCAATATCAGACTCCTTTTCACTCACATATTACATTGGAGGTTGTTGATATCAGGGGTAGACTGATTGCAAAAATTGTAAATAAATTTCATAGTCCGGGTGTTTATGATATTCAATGGGATGCGAGTGGATCTTCCTCTGGAATTTACTTTTTACAATATATTCTCAAGAGTGACGAAATTCCAGCATCACAGCGATTTCAGAATAAAAAGATAGTTTTACTCAAATAAGAGTAATGATATTTTTACCATGAATTTAAAATATGGCTTTGTAATTTACATATATGATCCATCCTCAAAGTTGCCATTATTGATGGTTTAAAAATGAATCATTGCAAACAAAATAATATTATTAAGATACTTTTTATATTTGCTTTCAGCATACTGCTTTTTGCAGAAGAAACCTTTACCCCAGCACCTTGGAAAATTGATATTCAAATCCTATTGGGATTTTCAGAAAATCAAGTAGATGGTATTATGGGCAAAGCTACATTTGAAGCATTAAAATCGTTTGCTATTGAACATAAGGTAACAGATGTTGTCCTCCGTGGTGAGTATGATGATTTAGGTTTTTGGGGATTCCAGCAATATATTATAAAATATAACCAATATTGGCTGCGGGAATTAAAAAATCGCAATATAATTGAAGATGTAGTGGATAAAGATTATCTGCGGCAGGCAGACGAAACACTTTCCTCTTTTGAGCGGTCTATTGAGAATGCACAGTTAGAGGTTGAAAGGCTGATTCATGCCAAAAGTAAATCTAAACGCCTTGCCCGGGAAAAGCAGGAAATGGATAAGTGGCAGCATGAGAAAAAAGAAGCTGATAGGATTATTTCTGACGTGGGAAAAGCTATTCTCACTGCTGAAGAAGAAGCAGGGAAATGGGGCATGGAAAGGATACGTGCGTTACGGCTGGCAGAGGAGTAGGAACAGTTGGAGAGGTTAGAAGCTGTAATATTAACATCAGATTTAGAGGATGTTATCAGAATTGCCAAAAAAGAAATCAGCCGATTGGTTGATGAAAATAATAAACTTAAATCATTCCTTACTACCAGTGCAGATACGAAAAGTATGGCAGAAAATTTAAAATCAGAATTAAAACAAGTCCGACTTGAACTAGATTCCCTGTCTGTTCAAAAAGACAGTTTAGAGAAAATATTACAATATATTGAATCGAAAGTGGGGGAGAAGATTTTTGCTGAATATGATAAAGAAGATGCTCCCGTTAAGAAGAAAAGGTGGTACAGATAGCTTTGGCCATTTGGAAAAAAATAGCCAGTTAATCTGCTAAGAATGCAGCTTCATTATTACCCCTTAAATTGGAATAATATGATCAGAACCACCGCCCAAAAGGTGGCAGAGTAGGAAAAAAGAAATAAAAAGAATAGTTCCCTTTTGATTGTTTTGTAATTCCCATTCATAATAAGTCCTCCAATTATTTCTACAAATATAGCACTCATTGGGCTTTTTAATTGTGACCCAGTCCACGATTCAAGGGTAGTGCATTAGAGTATCCCCTATTAGTTATGAATTATAAAAAGGGATATGATGAAAATTATAAAATAAAGAATTATTGAAATGGGATAATTTGTATTGTTTAAAAAAATGAGGTGAAACTAAATTATCCAACTCGGATGCTGCCGGAATTATGGGGGATAAGTACGCATCAGTCTTCTTAGCTTTTAATTTAATTATTTTTAATATGCCTGCACCATTGATTAAAGAAATTCTGGAAAATAACCAACTCATTAAGGGACGTCTTAATGCCAATCAAACTGATCTGGAAAAATTATATCAGGTCTTACAAAAAGATTCTGAAAGGTTGAAAAGTAAACAGATTCGGCAGGAGGAAATTATTAAATCTACTTTAGCCAAACGAAATGAAATTAAACTCCAAATTAAAAGGAACTCTGAATCTATCCAAAAATCATTTCATCCTTCCAGCGAAAAAATATCCTTATTATACAAAAAAATGGGAGATGCATTTTATATAAAAGCCAGGTTCTATTGGGAGGGAAAGCAAAGGGAAGTACAAGTAGGGTCAATCCCCATTGTCTTGGAAATAATTAATACAATGATTTCTAATAAATTGCTGGAAGGGTTGAAACCAGTCCAGGCGAAAAAACTTACATGGAATGAAATTAAAAAGAAATCCAACCTGATAAGTGGAATTAAAAAAATTGCATCTCTTAAATCGCAGGAATATATTTTACGGAGATTAATGTATGACAGGTTGAATCTTTTAGAATCAAAAAATATTCCTGATATTGAGGAAAATGAAACTCCTGAAATAGTCAAGGATAATTCTTCACTTCCTGTAAAATATAAAACTGATAATGATGGGGTAACAGAAATGGAAGATGGAGATAATTGGTATGATAAATGGCGTAAGGATAATCTATAAGTGACCTCAGATTCTTCAGGATCAACAAACCAGCCATTCGATTTCGAGAAAGAAAATAAATATCTCAAACTCACCATTTCTGCATTACGCAGCCAAATGGAAAGTTTCCAAATAAAACAAGAGGAAAAACTACAGAAAACGCGGTTTGAATCTGCTGATGAAATTACTCAATTGCAGACAACGGTAGGCGCACTACGAGCTGAAATGGAGAAAACTCAAATTAATAAAGAGGAAGAAATTCAGCATGCGGTGGCACGCTCCAATGACCAGAATAAACAATTAAAGGGAACAGTCAATTCACTTCGCCATGAATTAGAAAAATCTAAAATTGCCTATGAAGAAGGTGTACAAAAAGCGGTTGCAAAAGTCAATGATGAAAATAAACAACTAAAAGGAACCGTAAATAATCTCCGGGATACTTTAGAGAAAACACAGATTGATATTGAAGATAGAATTCAAAAGTCTGTTGCTATTGTTAATGATGTAAATAAACAGCTTAAACAAACGGTTAATTCTCTTAGGGAAGAACTTGAGAAAACACAAATAGGTAGGGAGGAGGAAATTCAGAAAGCCGTGGCAATGGTGAATGATGAAAACTCACAATTAAAAGGTACCGTTAATAATCTTAGAGATACATTAGAGAAAACCCAAATTGATATTGAGGAACGAATCCAAAATTCTGTAGCTCATGTGAACGATGAAAATACTCAGCTAAAAGATACTGTTAATAATCTGCGGGATTCCCTTGAAAAGACACAGATTGATATTGAAGAGCGAATCCAGAAAGCTGTAGCTAGAGCAAATGATGAGAATAAGCAATTAAAATTAACAGTAAATAATTTACGTGATACATTAGAAAAAACTCAAATTGATATAGATGATAGAATTCAAAAATCTGTCTCAAGCGTGAATGATATGAATAAACAATTAAAAGAAACCGTAACTTCCATGCGGGACAGAATTGAAAGAAAAGAAGCACAAAGAATTGAAGAACTCCAAATTGCAGCAAAGAATAAACGTGATGAGCATAGTCAGTTAGAGGAAATTATTAATACATTAAGAACAAAGTTAGAGGTATAAATGGCAACGAAAACTAAATCTACAATAAGTAAAAAAGAAAAATTATCCGAATTGTTATTGCAGGTTAATAATGATTTGGCAATAACCAATTCTTTAGATGAAGCATTAGAGGCATTGGTTGGGATTACCACATCTATTATTAAATGTGAACGTGGGACTATTTTTCTTAATGACTCCAAATCAGAAGAGCTCTATTCTCGTGTTGCTCAGGGAAACTTCATGCGGGAGATTCGATTTATGAATACAAAAGGTGTTGCAGGATGGTCATATACCAATGAGAAAGGCGCCATTGTTCATGATGCCTATAAGGATAATCGCTTCAATAAAAATATTGACATTAGAACTGGATTTCGGACAAAAAGTATTTTATGTACCCCGCTCCGGACAGTGTCAGGAAAAAGAATTGGCGTATCTCAACTATTGAATAAATTGGATGGACAGTTTTCCGATGAAGATTTAGAGCTTTTAGAGGCAATGACGGCACAGGCAGCCATCGCCATTCAGTCTCATGTTGCACTTGAACAAATGGAACAGGCTCGAAAAAAGGAACTTGAATTTATGGATTTGGTAAGTGAAATTTCATCAGAATTGGAATTAACTTCATTGCTGTCAAAAATTATTGCCACTATTACAACCATGCTGGATGCGGAACGGTCATCCCTGTTTATTAATGATGAAAAGACAAATGAACTATTCACAATGGTGGGTGAAGGATTATCACAGGAATTGAGATTTCCCAACCATATGGGAATTGCAGGACATGTTTTTACATCAGGAGAAACCGTGAATATTCCCCATGCTTATGCTGATCTGCGGTTTAATCCGGCTGTAGATAAATCCACCGGCTTTTTCACCCGTTCCATGCTTTGTGCTCCGGTTACAAATAAAGATGGGAAAATAATTGGTGTAAGTCAAGTGCTCAATAAACAAGGTGGTGGATTTAGCGATGAAGATGTTTCCAGGCTGACCGCATTTACATCTCAAATATCCATTGGTATTGAGAATGCCTCACTTTTTGATAATATCCAGAGTCTCATGAATTATAATGAAAGTATGCTCAACAGTATGTCAAATGGTGTAATTACAGTAGATGGTGAGGGTAGGGTGGAAAAATGTAATCCCGCAGGAATTAAAATTCTGAAAATGGAATCTGAAGAAGCCATTTTGAAACAAGAATTTAAAAAGATATTTAAAGGTAAAAATAAGTGGATTGTAGATAAATTAGATAAAATTGAAGACATTGAATTTATTGCAGATGCGGAACTTGAATTCGGTGCAGAAAAAATTTCTTGCAATATCACCATCATGCCTCTCACAGGAGGTGAGAATGAATCTTTGGGAACTCTATTAATGATTGAAGATATTAGCACTGAAAAACGTATGAAGTCCACCATGTCTCGTTATATGGATGCTGATTTAGCAGACAAATTATTAGCAGGAGGAGATGGTGATGATGTTATGGGCGGCAAGGAGAGTATCGGTACAGTATTATTTTCAGATATTAGAAGTTTTACCACCTTAACTGAAAGTTTAGGCGCTCAGGGTACCGTCGCTTTTCTAAATGATTACTTTACCATAATGGTAGATTGCATTCAGGCTGAAGGCGGCATGCTGGATAAGTTTATCGGTGATGCAATTATGGCAATATTTGGAACGCCGGTAGCACATGATGATGACCCGGATAGGGGTTTGAGAGCTGCAATTCAAATGATGGTGGGATTAAATGAATTTAATGTCTTGAGAAAATCTCAAGGGCTGCCTCCAGTTGATCATGGAATGGGTTTGAATACAGATCAAATTGTATCAGGTAATATTGGCTCTCCCAAACGAATGGATTATACCGTCATTGGAGATGGTGTAAATCTTGCTGCCAGAGTAGAAAGTTCATGTAAAAAATATGGTGCACATATCCTCATGAGTGAATATACATTCCATGCACTGAAGGCAACCTATCGTACACGTCAAATTGATATGGTTATTGTAAAAGGAAAAACGGTTCCGGTAGGAATCTATGAAGTGTTGGATTATCATACTAAGGAAACTTTCCCTAATATGATTGAAGTATTAGAAATGTTCAATAATGGAATTGAATACTATAATGAAGGTAATTGGGATAAAGCTATTACTCAGTTTAAGAAAGCACAGAAGGGAAATCCTGATGATAAATGTTCAAATATGTATGTTGAACGATGTGGAATATTGAAGAAAAGAGATCCAAAAGATTGGGATGGTGTTTGGGTAGCTACATCTAAATAATTTTAAATAAAAAAGGAAATATTATGTCAAATGCACAGGAACATTTAGAAAAAGCAATCAAGATACATCCGGAGTTTGCTGATGCACATTATGAGTTAGCACTTATTTTAAAAGATAAAAAGGAGTTTGAAAAATCAAAGGAGCATTTTATAAAGACTATTGAAATTCGTCCGGAGTTCCCGGTTGCTCATTTCAATTATGCCTTACTTCTTCATGAAATGAAAGACCATAAAACTTCACATGAGCATTTTCTTAAAGCCATCGATTTAGATCAGAATTTTGCTAATGCTCATTATCATTTTGGATTATTATTAGCTGAATTGGAAGATTTTGAAGAGGCAAAAAATAATCTTGAAAAAGCCACTGATATTGATCAAAATCATACTTTTGCCTATTATCATTTGGCAAAATTACTTATTGATCCCGAAGATTATGAAAAGGCAAAAAAGAATTACTTAACTGCTATCGATATCGATGAAAGTTTCACTGATGCACATTATTATTTAGGTAAATTGGTAGCAGGGGGATTGAAAAATGATAAGGATGGGACTTTAGTAAGAAAACCAGAATATGAAGATGCAATCTATCATTATAAACAGACCATAAGTTTGGATAAAAAGTATTCCAAGGCCCATTATAACCTTGCTCTCATGTTTAAAATCCAGAAAAAGTATGAAGATGCCAAAAAGCATTTTGAAAAGGCAATTGAAATTGTAAATGATTACTCAAAAGCCCATTTTCATTTGGCAATGTTATTGAAAGAAACAGGTTCTATTTCAGGGGAAGATAAAATTGCTAATCAAGAAGAAGCCAGTGTTGGTTAAAAAGATATTTTGCAAACTGACCTGAAAAGTCTTTTCATAAAAGCATTAGATACAGATCCTAATTATTCTGAAGCACATCTTCAACTCGCTCTGCTATATCAAGATGAAGATGACTTTCAGAATATAGAAAATCATTTTAATGCAGCCATTCAATCAGATAGTAAAATGGCTCAAAAATTAGACGAAAGAGGTGAAGAGTTACTAAAAAAGTTTCAATTCCAAAATGCAAAGGAACAGTTCATGAAGGCGCAGAAAAAAAAGAACCACTGTGCCGATGTGTATTTTCAGCAATCCAAATATTTTCTTAACCAAAAAAAAACGACTGAGGCATTGGAATCATTCAGTAATAGTATCAAAATGAATCCATCCATATCTGAAGTTCACAGGGATTATGGTATTCTGTTATCACAGGAAAATCAAATTGATAATGCCCGTCTCCATTTAGAAAAAGCTCTTGATCTCAATTATGGAGATTTTATTTCTCATTACAGACTGGGAATGATTATGGTTAAAATGAAAGATTATGATGATGCCGAACAACATTTCTTGTCCGCATTAGATATTGATCCAGGATTAGTTGATTGTATTGTTGAATTAGCTGCTCTAAAATTAGCTATTGATCAAAAAGAAGAGGCGAAAAAGTACTATGAAAAAGCCAAAACGATTGTACCAGAATTGAAGCATTCAAAATTGGAAAAATTAATAGACTGAAATCCATCATTTTGTTTATTTATAACTTATCTACCTTTATGCTCATATCTCCCAATTTCATATATTGAAAATTATAAATAAATATATTGTAAGAGAACATTTGACTCCATTTATCATGGCGTTATTGGTGTTACTCTTTATTTTATTAGCTAATTTTATGCTTCGAAGTATAGATCGATTTTTAGGCAAAGGATTGGATTTTTCTCTCATTATGGAATATGTTTTCCTCAATTTAGCCTGGATACTTGCCCTGGCTGTTCCCATGGCTATTTTAGTGGCAACCTTAATGGCATTTGGCAGACTCTCAGCTGATAATGAAATCTCTGCCATGCGATCGGTTTCGGTGAGTTATTTTAAACTGATGCTACCGGCTATTATTTTCAGTTGTGTTATTACCGGGCTAATGATGTACTTCAATAATCAAATCCTCCCTGAAATGAATCATAAAGCGAGAATGCTTTCCTCGGATATTAGTCGAAAGCGCCCTGATTTAGATTTTGACGTAGGCTATTTTATAGACGCCATCCCCCAGTATAATTTTCTATTGGGGAGTCGTGATGGTGAAGTATTTAGCGATATCACTATTTTCAGCAGCAAAGAAGGACGTAAACAACAAACTATTATTGCGTCTTCCGGAACCATATCCTCCGTGGATGACGGTGTGATATTACATTTAGTTGATGGGGTTATTCATGAATATATTGGAAATGAAAAAAATGAATATAGGCAGATATATTTCGACACAAATCAGGTAATGATACCAGTGGATAATATGGTCATGAGTAGAAGGGACAGTAAAATCAGAGGCGACCGGGAAATGACCTATGCCATGATAAAAGCTAAAATTAAATCCTATGAAGAAAAAATAACCAATACACATATTAGAATTCGGAATCGGCTTATTAATGAAGCTGAAAAGTTAGAAATTAACTCTGGCATAGATAGCTTAACTTTTATAAATCCAATAATTGCGCAACAGACTTTATCTCAATATGAGGTAGTTATTGCAGATTCTGTGAAAAATATAAAAGGGGGAACCATAACCCGAGTTAAACGCAGATTAAAGAATCTTTCCAGAGGAATTGAAAGTGATTTTTCATTGATTAATTCATATAAAAATTCCATCAATAAATATTTGGTGGAGCTGCATAAAAAATTTTCTATTCCCTTTGCAAGTATCATTTTTATTCTGATCGGCGCCCCTCTTGGAATGATGGTAAAAAGGGGTGGATTTGCAGTGAGCATGGCGTTCAGTTTAGGGTTTTTTATTATATACTGGGCCTTCCTGATTGGTGGAGAAGAATTTGCAGATAGAGGATTGCTATCACCGGCCTTATCAATGTGGCTTCCAAATCTGGTTTTAGGCATTTTTGGGCTATTTATTTGTTATTGGCAATCTCTTGAGCAGCGAATTATTAACTTTGAGATATTAAAATTATTCAAAAATAAAAATGGACAATAAATGATTAAACATTTTGAGGGCAAACAACCCCGATTAGGTAAAAATGTATATGTTTCAGAAAATGCAATGGTCATTGGGGATGTGACTTTAGGAGATGAAGTGAATATCTGGTTTGGAGCCGTACTCCGGGGTGATATGCATTATATCAAAATTGGGCACCGCACAAATATTCAGGATAATTCTGTGGTACATGTTACCACTGGAGTCTCACCAACCAATATTGGAAATGGAGTTACGGTTGGACATGGTGCTATAATTCACGGCTGTACAATTGAAGATAATTGTTTAATCGGAATGGGTGCCATATTAATGGATGATGCCGTAATTGGGGAAGGATCTCTCATTGGCGCCGGAGCATTGATTCCACCCAAAATAAAAATTCCCGAAAATTCATTGGTTGTAGGGTCTCCCGGAAAGATCATTCGCCAAGTAAAAGATTTCGAACGAGAAATGATCCTTGAGCGGCCTCAAGAATATATTGATTTGGCGGCTATTTATTTAAACGAATCATATTAAGATAATTTTCCTTTGGTTTCATTAGAATCAATTATTCAACAAAAACAGTCAGGAGGGATTTTATCTAATACCAATATCCAATATATCGTTAATGGTTATACTTCAGGTTTAATTTCAGATGATGAAATGACCGCTTGGTTGAATGCAGTTTTCCAAAACGGAATGTCCCATGAGGAAACTTTAGATTATACCCGAGCTATGGTGAATTCTGGGGTTACCCTTAATTTTTCACATCTACCTGGGTTTGTATTGGACAAGCATAGCACTGGTGGCGTAGGAGATAAAGTCTCCCTGGTGTTAGGTCCATTATTAGCGGTTTGTGGATGTTACATACCCATGCTGGCAGGCAGGGGTTTGGCACATACCGGTGGCACCATAGATAAATTGGAATCAATCCCCGGATACAAAACGGCACTATCTTTAACCGAATTTCAAAATATTGTAGAAACTGTTGGTGTCTCTATCATGGAGCAGACGGAGGAAATTTGCCCTGCAGATAGAAAAATCTATGCTTTGCGGGATGTTACCAATACGGTGGCATCCAATCCACTTATTTGCGGAAGTATTATGAGTAAGAAAATTGCGGAAGGCATAAAGGGATTGGTGCTGGATATTAAGGTAGGCAATGGCGCCTTCATGAAGACTCTCTCTCAAGCTAAGGAGTTGGGAAAACTGTTAAAAGAAGTAGGGGAACTTTACGGACTAAAAGTATTACCCTGTTTTACAGATATGAATCAACCATTGGGTAATTCCGCTGGACTTTGGTGTGAAGTGCGTGAAAGTATGGAATGCCTGCAAGGAAATGGGCCAGATGATCTCATGGCTGTGGTTTATCATCTAGGAAAATCTGCTTTAGAAATTGCAGGAATTGAAAATCCTGAAGAAAAACTGAAATCCAACATTGAAAATGGTAAGGCTTTAGAAAAATTTAATGAGATGGTAGATGCTCATGGGGGGGCATTCGAAAGTATAGCGGACTCCAGTATTCATGCGCCCAAGTACAAAAAGATAATTATTGCAAAAGATGATGGTTTCATAACTCATTTGAATACGCTTGAGCTTGGGAAGGCAGTGGTCCAATTAGGAGGAGGAAGACTGGCTATAGGTGATAAGCTTGACTATTCCACAGGCATCCAATTTTATAAGAAAATAGGCCAAACGGTATCAAAGGGAGAAACTTTGGCTGAGGTATTCTGTTCAAATATAGGAAAATTAGAAATAGGATATTCCATGGCATGTAATGCGTATAGAATTGAAAAAAATATTTCAACATCGTTACAATTAATATATTAATTAGTAAAAAATATTTTCCATTGGTATTAACTTAATTATATGAATATTTCACATATTATGCTAATAGCAGGAGGGTTTCTAATGAGCTCTGAAAACACCATCTCAATTCAAGATGAATACCAATACGATAGCCAGGGACGACCCATTATACCTCCCCAGGAAGAATTAATGAACATTTCTAAGGATGGGGGCGAACTTTGGAATAGGCTGGTTTTTGAAAGCAGTCCCTATTTACTGCAGCATGCTGCCAATCCTGTGGACTGGTACCCATGGGGAGAAGAAGCTTTTCAGCGGGCAAAAGAATTGGATAAGCCCATCTTCCTTTCTATTGGGTACACCACCTGCCATTGGTGCCATGTGATGGAGCATGAGTCTTTTGAAAATGATGAGGTGGCAGCTCTAATGAATGATGCCTTTGTCTGCATTAAGGTGGACAGGGAAGAACGCCCGGATATTGACAATGTCTATATGGAAGTGACCCAAATGATGAACAATCGCGGTGGCTGGCCCATGACAGTTATTATGACGCCTGATAAACAGCCTTTTTTCACCGGTACCTATTTCCCCAAAACATCCCGGGGCAGGCGTATTGGTATGATGGAATTGATTCCCAAAGTAAAAGATGTATGGCAAACTAAACGTGATTCACTTATTACAGATGCAGCTAATCTAACCAAACGGCTTCAGAGAAATCAGATCAATCGAACCAGTGCTGGAGAAATTTCTCACAATGTAGCCCATCAGGCATTTAACGCATTTTCCAATCGCTATGATGAAAAGCAGGGTGGATTTGGAAAAGCACCAAAATTCCCTAAAGCCCATGATTATTCATTCCTCATAAAATACTGGAAGCAAACTGGTACCTCCCATGCCCTTACCATGGCGGAACATTCCCTGAAATCTATGCGCAATGGCGGTATGTACGATCAAGTTGGATTTGGTTTCCATAGGTATTCCACGGATGCCCGCTGGCTGGTACCTCATTTCGAGAAAATGCTCTATGATCAAGCCATATTAGTACAAGCTTATTTGGATGCCTATCAGGCAACGGGTGATGCCTATTATTCCACTGTAGCTGAAGAAATTTTGAATTATGTACTGCGGGATATGACCGCTCCAGAAGGAGGGTTTTACTCGGCGGAAGATGCAGACAGTGAAGGGGAAGAAGGCAAATTCTATGTATGGTCAGTAAATCAATTGGATGAAATTCTGGGAACGGAAGATTCTGAATTTTACCAAAAGGTTTTCAATATCAGGAAAGGAGGCAATTGGAATGAAGGCTATCGCCATAAAACCAATATTCCCCATCTGACAAAAAATATTTCTCAGCTTGCCCGCCAGTTTAAACTCACTGAAAAAGTAATTGCTGAAAGGATAGAAATAATTAGGACTAAATTGTTTAATGTACGAGAGGATAGAGTGCATCCCCAAAAGGATGATAAAATTCTCACCGATTGGAATGGACTCATGATAGCCGCCATGGCTAGAGCCGGCGCTGTATTAAATAATGATACCTATGCAATTGCTGCCATAAAAGCCATGGATTTTCTCCTGGAAAATTTGATGAAAAAAGATGGTAGTCTCATGAAACGCCACCGCAATGGTAACTCCGGGTTAACCGGTGTTTTGGATGATTATGCCTTCACTATTTGGGCGCTCATTGAACTCTACCAAATGAATTATGAAGAAAAATATCTGGAAATCGCCATGGACCTTTCGGAATACCAGATTGACCAATTCTGGGATTTTGATAATAATGGATTTTATTTTTCCGCTTCATCTGGTGAAAAATTACTGGTCCGGAGCAAGGAGGTATATGACGGTGCTATTCCTTCGGGAAATTCAGTATCTGCGTTCAATTTTATACGCTTGGCGCGCATGACATCCCGCCCGGATTTTGAAGATATCACTTTCCAGATCCTGAATTCGTTCTCTGGATTTTTGAACAGGAGTTCATCTGGCTATTCCATGATGATGCAGGCCGCTGAGTTTGCATTCGGACCTTCCCATGAGGTTTTGGTATTTGGTGATGAGGATAATTCTGCCACCCAGAAAATGCTGGAGGATATCCAAACTATTTATATGCCCAAACGGGTAATTGTGTATGGTAAGAGTGGGGGAGAAAGCTTGAAAAATATAATTCCCTTTGTGGGATTTTACGAGCCCAATGCGGATGGCAGCCCCAGGGTATATGTCTGCCAGAATTTTTCCTGTAAACTACCTACCTCTGATTTTGAGGTAGTGAAACAGCAGTTGGGAGTTAATTAGATTTAAGAATTAAGAGTGAAAATATTGTTTTAATCAATCTATAATATTCTTCCCACCGTCATCCAGCGTTTTGGGGCGTTGCCAATAGGAAAACTGGGGCGTCCAGCTGGTTTCATTCAGCCCTGCCAACCCCAACAAACTCCACATGGAACAGTAGATATCACCGGGACCAAATACACAGTCATTCTTGCGGTAGATTTTATCACCATCCCGCTCATAGACCACAGCACCGGGCATATTATTTGAATCCTTCATTACGGACTGCTCCTGAATATACTCACCTCCTCCATGAGAAGCTAAGCGAAACCTCCAGCCCCGGCTATTGGCAAACTTCCGTTGTAATTGGGGTGCGTCTTTTGAGACCAATACCACTGAAATAGTGGATTCTAAATGGGGAAGAAATCCATTAAACCCATCTGCCCAAAGTGTACAATAGCGACAACCCTGGCCCATATTATGAATTAGCAATAATTTATCTTTTTCTCCAAAAAGATCCAAAAGATTGATCTCACCTTCAATTGTAGAAAAGCTGTAATTAATTACTTCATTCCTGCGATTCGATTGCTGAAGTTTAGCCAGCCTTTCCATTAATATGCGTATTTTCTGCTCTATTTCTCTAATTTCATTATTTGGCATAAAATCTCCTATCTAAAAAAAACTATTTTGGAATGTACAGATCTGTAATGGTCCCGCTGAACATCTCAGCTGCATTGGCAACCGTTTCAGTAAGTGTGGGATGAGGGTGGATGGAAAGTCCAATATCTTCAGCATCGGCGCCCATTTCAATTGCCAGCACCGCTTCCCCAATAAGGTCTCCCGCATTTGGGCCTACAATTCCAGCCGAAATAATCTTTTTAGTTTCAGGGTCAAACAATAATTTGGTTTTTCCTTCAATCCTGTGCAGAGCTAGAGCTTTTCCACTAGCTGCCCAGGGGAATTCCCCTTTCTCGTAGGGGATATTTTTTTCTTTTAACTCAATTTCTGTTGGGCCTGCCCAGGCAATTTCTGGATCGGTGAAAATGACGGCGGGTATAACCGCAGGTTCAAAGGCTGATGGTAGTTCTGCAATAACTTCGGCGGCAACCTTCCCCTCGTGGGTGGCTTTGTGGGCCAGCATGGGGTCGCCGGTGATATCGCCAATAGCGTAAATATTCGAAATTTCAGTTTGCCGTTTTTCATTCACAGGGATAAATCCCCTCTCAGTAAGAGTGATCCCCGCATTTTCCAGCCCCAAATTTGAAGTATTGGGTTTCCGACCGACTGAAACTAGTACTGTATCATAAACTTCAGAAAATTCTTTTCCATTTTTTCCTTCAAAATGGACGGTGACCTCTTCATTATTTGGTTCAATTTTGGCAACTTTGGTGGAGAGGTAAATACTCTCAAAGGACTTCTTCAGTTTCCGAGCCAGCGGTTTCACTAAATCTTCATCTGCACCAGGCAGGAGGTTAGGCATGAATTCCACTACTGTTACTTGGGAGCCCAGAGCATCGTAGATGGAGCCCATTTCAAGTCCAATATAGCCACCGCCAATTACTAATAATTGTTTGGGAATATTTTCTAATTTTAAAGCCCCTGTAGAATTAATAATCCTTGGGTGGTCAGTTGGAAAACCGGGAATTCCTGCTGCCACTGAGCCGGTACCTATGATACAGTTTTCAAAAGTAAGGGTCTGTTGACTATTTTCTGAGGTAATTGAAAGTTGGGTAGGGGAGTCAAAAGTTGCTAATCCTTGAATTACCTGTACATTCCGTGCTTTTGCTAATTGGGTAATCCCTTTACTAAGTTTTGATACTACCGATTCTTTCCAATTGCGGATTTTATCCAGATCAAGTTCAGGATCGCCAAAGGTAACCCCTGAGTGCTCTAATGCTTTGGCATCTCCAATCACTTTCGCCAGGTGCAGCAGGGCTTTGGAGGGAATGCAGCCCCGGTTCAGGCAAACGCCGCCTAATGCTTCATCCTTATCAATAAGGATGACCTGCTTACCCAAATCGGCAGCTCGGAAAGCAGCAGCATAACCACCAGGACCAGCTCCAATCACTACGACTTCAGCGTGTAATATTTCGGTCATTTAATTCTATGTAATCTCTTCAAAATTTGAAAGTAAATGCCCAAAATTTTTGGTGAAACGAGCGGCATCAGCGCCATCAATAACCCGGTGGTCATAGGATAATGCAAAGGGCAAAATTAAGCGCTTGCGGAATTTCCCTTCCATAAACACCGGTTCATCTGCAGATCGTGATATTCCCAAAATAGCCACTTCCGGGGGATTAACAATTGGGGTGAAATAGGTACCCCCAATCCCACCCAAACTGGAAATAGTGAAACAGCCACCTTCCATATCTGCTGGCAATAATTTTTTATCTCGGGCTTTACCACTGAGGGTGGTCAGTCCCCGGGCTAACTCCTTAATGGATTTCTCATTGGCATTTTTTATCACAGGAACCACTAATCCGTTTGGGGTATCAACTGCAATGCCAATATTGATATATTTTTTCAGAACAATATTTTCATTGCTGCCATCTAGGGAGCTGTTAAACTGGGGCATTTCTTTTAATAGGATACAAACGGCTTTTATGAAAAAGGGCAGGAGTGACACTTTAACCGATTTGTCTTTATTCACTTTTTTCAAATGCAGGCGCAATTTATCCAGCTTGGTAATGTCTGCCTTATCAAATTGGGTAACATGAGGGATGGCCTGCCAGGCTTGCTGCAGTCGCTTGCCGGTAATCTTCTTGATTTTATTCAAAGGCTGGATTTCAACCTCACCCCATTTGGAAAAATCCAAGTCCTGCCCCGGCGCAATAATTGGTAATGCTGGACCTCCAAGTGCTCCACCAGCCAAGCGGTATTTTATATATTCCTGCACATCTTCCTGGGTGATTCTCCCCTTGGGTCCACTGCCATTTACTAATTTTAAATCACAACCCAATTCCCGGGCAAAACGCCGTACTGATGGACTTGCAAGGACCGGCTTCCCAATTTCTGAAGTTGTGGGTATCGGTGGTTTTTCAACAGATGTTGCAGCAGTAATGTAGGGTGCAGGAGTTTCAGATTTTACTTCATTCTGGGGGTCAGTAGTTTCTTCAATGGGTGGTGGTGTTTTATCAACAACTTCAGTTTGCACTCCATCTCCGGAAATACTGATTATAACATCTCCCGGTGAAATTGTACCACCTTTTTCTACCTGTACATTTTCTACGGTTCCCGATTCTGTAGTGGGGATTTCCATGGAGGCTTTTTCCGTTTCCACAACAATAATAGGATCGTCCAATTTAATGACATCCCCTTGGGCGACCAATACATCAGAAATATCTACAGAGGTAATACCTTCACCTAATTCAGGAAGTCGAATATCTGCCATTAAATTTGTTTCTTATTCAATTTAAACAGTAACAGGGTTGGGTTTTTCCGGGTCCAACTTATATTTAGTGATGGTATCCTTCACTTTAGATTTATCCACCTTGCCTTCATTGCTGAGTGATTCCAAAGCAGCCATAACGATGTAATAGCGGTTTACCTCAAAAAATTTCCTCAGTTCATCCCGGGTTTCGCTGCGGCCGAAGCCGTCAGTGCCCAATGCCACAAAGGGGCATTTAATATAGGGGGCGATTTGCTCAGCCACCAATTTCACATAGTCGGACACGGCAATTACCGGGCCGTTTTCTACTTTCATACAGAAACCTAAATAAGATTGCCTATCTTCCTCATCCGGATGAAGTGTATTCCAGCGGCTTTTATCTTCAGCTTCCCGATGGAGTTCACTGAAGCTGGTTACACTCCAAATATCTGCATCAATTTGCCAGTCCTCTTTTAATAGTTGCGAAGCAGCCAATACTTCATTTACCATTGAGCCGCTGGCTAATAATTGTACTCGTGGATTTTCCCCTGAATCACCAGCCTGCAATTTATACATCCCTTTGATTATACCGTCTTCGGCATTTTCCGGTATGGGTGGTTGAACATAATTCTCATTTTCCAGAGTGAGGTAATAAAAGACATCCTCCTGATCCACATACATTCGTTGCAATCCATCATGGATAATGACAGCAATTTCATAAGCAAAAGCTGGATCGTAAGCCTTCATATTGGGAATAGCAGAGGCTATGAGATGACTGTGGCCATCCTGATGCTGGAGACCTTCACCAGCAAGAGTGGTACGTCCTGCAGTGGCCCCCAAAAGGAATCCCTTGGTGCGCATATCTGCCGCTGCCCAGATAAAATCTCCTACACGCTGGAATCCAAACATGGAGTAATAAATAAAGAAAGGGATCATATTGACACTATGATTGCTGTAAGAGGTACCAGCGGCAATGAAGGAGGAAATGGCTCCTGCTTCCGTAATACCTTCCTCTAGAATCTGACCGTCCGTGGCTTCCCGATAATAGAGAAATTGGTCTGAATCCACAGGGTCATACACCTGCCCGACATGGGAGTAAATCCCCAACTGACGGAAAAGTGGATCAATACCAAATGTGCGCGCTTCATCAGGAATAATGGGTACAATATGCTTGCCGATATTTTCATCTTTGGTAAGCAATGTCAAAATCCGAACGTAAGCCATTGTAGTGGAAATTTCACGATCACCGGAGCCCTTCAGCAGTTCATCCAAAATGGAAAGCGGGGGAATTTTCAGGGGAGGGGCTTTATCCGTTCGCAGCGGGAGGAAACCACCCAACTCCTTACGACGCTCCTTTAAGTATTTTATTTCGTCACTTTCTTCACTGGGTTTATAAAAAGGCGCTTTTATACACTCTTCATCAGAAAGGGGAATATCAAAACGTGAGCGGAAATGGAGCAGTTCATCTTCATTGAGTTTTTTCTGCGAATGGGTAATGTTCCTGCCTTCCCCGGCTTCACCCAAACCGTAGCCCTTGATAGTTTGGGCAAGAATCACAGTGGGTTGTCCCCTGTGATTTATAGCTTCCAAATATGCTGCATAGACTTTAGCAGGATCATGCCCACCCACTTTGAATTTCCAGATTTCATCATCCGTGTATTGTTCCACCATTTTCAAAAGTTCTGGATATTTCCCCCAGAAGTGTTCCCGGATGTAGGCGCCGCCTTCCACCACATATTTCAAGCTGTCACCATCTACCATTTCTTCCAGTCGTTTTATGAGTAGTCCTGATTCATCCTTTTCCTGGAATGTATCCCAATCAGAACCCCATACCACTTTGATAACATTCCAACCGGCACCCCGGAAAGCGCCTTCCAATTCCTGAATAATTTTTCCATTTCCACGGACGGGTCCATCTAACCTTTGCAAGTTACAGTTTACCACAAAAATGAGGTTGTCCAGTTTTTCCCGAGAAGCTAGTGTAAGTGCACCCATGGATTCAGGCTCATCCATTTCACCATCCCCTAAAAATGCCCAGACTTTGCGGTTATGATTTTCCATGATTCCCCGGTCATGGAGGTAGTGCATAAAACGTGCCTGATAAATGGCCATAATGGGTCCCAGACCCATGGACACAGTGGGAAACTGCCAGAAATTGGGCATGAGCCAGGGGTGAGGGTAAGAAGACAGCCCACCCTCAGATGCCAATTCCTTTCTAAAATTTTTCAATTGTACTTCAGTAAGTCTTCCCTCTAAAAAGGCACGTGCATAGATTCCGGGAGATGCATGTCCCTGTAAAAAAGCAAGATCTCCACCATGGTAATCATGACCTCGTAAAAAATGGTTGAAGGCCACTTCATATAATGTGGCAGCGGAGGCATAGGAAGAAATATGACCACCGATTCCGTGATGTTCCCAATTGGCGCGAACCACCATTGCCATAGCATTCCAGCGGATCAGGGATTTAATACGCCGTTCAATTGCCCTGTCACCAGGAAACGGTTTTTGGTGACTTGGTGGAATGGTATTTACATAATCCGTCGTAGCGCTATAAGGCATCCGAACGCCATTACGCCGGGCAAACTCAATTAATTTTTCCAAAAGAAAATGGGTTCGGTCAGTGCCGGAAGTTTCTAAAATCGAGCGAATAGAATCGATCCACTCTTGCGTCTCTTGAGGATCAGAATCCTGGTACTTAATTGAGTTATTCATCTATAGATGTGTCTTTTACAATTTTGTGCTGAATTTGAGGTGAAAAAAATACGCATTTTAAAAATGAGAAAACAATTGCTACTCTTAGAATGTACTCATTTTTGTTAATAATTTTTCCCATCCAATCTCCAGCAATACAGATTTCATATAACGAAAACCAGCACCATAAATTTCATCTGGGTCATTTTCCATTGCCTGTAGATGGATTTGGGAAAAACGAGTATTATCATTTTTATAAATGAGGTAACTGCCCAGATTGCAAAAACCTTCTGCTGTTTTTTCATTTAATTGAATGGAATTTATTTCCAGCCATATATGAAGGAATTCATGTGCTAAAACAGCTTCAAATTCTAATTGAGGTAATCCGGATAATATAAAAATATGATAGGGTTTATCAGGGCTTGTTAGAGAATTTGAAATTATTTCAAAATGGGTGAATCCTTTTAATTTTAAATGAGACAAATTTCCCGCTTTTTTATTTAATTGGTTAAGATCGACTAAATTAATGAGAATGCCTTTTGGGATATTGATAATACCAATAGCTTCAAACCTTGTGGTAACCGAATGGTAAGCGCTGAGAATTGATGAGTCATCATGGACCGCTGTTACCTGGCACAAGCTGCATAGGTGCCGTCCGTCAGGATAAACATATCCGCCCCGAGTTACGCCCTGTGAAATGATTCGAGAGCAGGAGTGGCAGAATAGCCCTTCTTTTTCATGGTTGGAATGAAAGGCATTTCCCCAGGCATCCACTGAATATTCTGTCTTAAGTGGTTGAAGGCAAATCGAACATTGGCGGGGTTCTGCAGCAAGTATGGCGCAAATTAGAAAGGTCCCAAATACAGCAGCAATATATTTATAATGGTAAAAAAAGCGATTCATTTTCAGGGAGAATTTACTTACTTCTAAATAAGAGGATGGTAGTAATTTATTGGATTCAAATGATTGAAAATTTTAACTAATGAAAGTTGCATTTTTAACAGCCGGAGGAATCGCTCCGTGTCTGGCGGCTTCTATTGGCAGGCTCATTTGTAATTATTCGGAGCATAAATCTAATATTGAAATGATGGGCTATTTATATGGCTATAAAGGCTTACTTACAGGTAAGTCAATTTCATTTGATGAGGATGCAGTTGCTCATGCTGAAATTCTGTATGAATATGGTGGATCTCCTATTGGTAACAGCAGAGTAAAACTCACCAACGCAGACGATTGTGTGAAAAATGGATATATCAAAAAAGGAGAAGACCCCCTAAAAGTTGCAGCAAATCAACTTGTCAAAGACGAAGTAAATATTCTCCATACCATTGGTGGAGATGATACCAATACTTCTGCCGGGGAATTGGTGAAGTATCTTTCAAATAATGGGTATGATTTAACCGTGGTTGGATTACCTAAAACCGTGGATAATGATGTATTTCCCATTCAGCAGACCTTGGGAGCCTGGACAGCAGCAGAACAGGGAGCAATATTTTTTGAAAATGTGGCCAATGAAAATACAACCAGTTCCAGGCAGCTCATTATCCATGAGGTGATGGGGCGAAATTGTGGTTGGCTCACTGCCGCTACTGCTATGGAATACAGACGGAGATTGGATAACAGGAAATTTCTCCCTTCCTTATTAATTACCAGAGAGCGTTGGGATCTAGATGCGATCTATATTCCTGAAACGGAGATTGATCTGCCCAGGGAAATTGACCGGTTAAAAAATCGAATGGATGAAAAAGATTCTATTAATATCTTTCTTAGCGAAGGCGCGGGTATAGACAGTATTGTTTTAGAAATGCAAACTCGAGGAGCAAAAATAAAACGGGATGCCTTTGGCCATATCCAATTGGATGATATTAATCCCGGTGAATGGTTTGCAAAACAATTTTCAAAAGAGATCGGTGCCGATAAAGTATTGGTTCAGAAAAGTGGATATTTTGCCAGATCTGCAAAACCCAATAAAAAAGATTTAGGTCTCATTTTCCAGACAGCTGATTTTGCAGTTGGTTGTGCAATGGATGGAAAATCTGGAGTTGTGGGCTTAGATGAAAATAATAATAATCAGTTTGCCTGTATAGAATTTGAAAGAATAAAAGGGAGCAAGCCATTTAATCCACAAACGGATTGGTTTCAATCAATGATGAAAGAAATTGGACAACAATAAAATAATAGAGGGAATTAATGAATAAGGAACAATTAAGAAGTACAGCAAATGCAATGGTGCAAAAAGGCAAGGGTATTTTAGCAGCTGATGAAAGCAATCCTACATGCGGCAAGCGATTTGAAAGCATTGGTGTAGAGTCAACAGAACTCACCCGAAATACATATCGAGATTTACTATTCACCACAAATGGAATGGAAGAGTTTATCAGTGGTGTCATACTGTTTGATGAAACCCTGAGACAGTCCACTATTTCTGATGGCGTTGTATTTCCCCAATATTTAAAGAATTTAGGTGTGATCCCAGGAATCAAGGTGGATAAAGGCGCCAAGGAACTGGCATCTCATTCAGGTGAAAAAGTAACCGAAGGATTAGATGGACTGAGGGAACGACTGAGCGAATATTATAAATTGGGCGCCCGGTTTGCAAAATGGAGAGCAGTCATAACTATTGGTGATGGCATTCCAACAGAAGCCTGCATTCATGTAAATGCCCATGCGTTAGCACGCTATGCAGCTCTGTGTCAGGAAGCAGACATTGTGCCAATAGTTGAGCCGGAAGTGCTCATGGAAGGGAAACATAGCATTGATTCCTGCCATGAGATTTCACAAAAAACATTTACCAAAGTATTTGAAGAATTAGATAAACAGAGAGTCTATTTAGAAGGTATAGTCTTAAAACCAAATATGATTGTTTCCGGAATTGGATGCAGCGAACAAGCTGGAGTGGAAGAAGTTGCAGACCGTACGGTTGAAGTTCTGAAGGCAACAGTTCCTGATGATGTGTCCGGTTGTGCGTTCTTATCTGGTGGACAGAGCAACGAAAATGCCACTGCTCATTTGAATATGATGAATGCTAAACATGAGGGTAGCCTTCCTTGGAATCTCAGCTTTTCCTATGGACGTGCTTTGCAGGCATCTACTCTAACCACATGGAGTGGTAAGGATGAAAATATTCCTGCAGCCCAGGAAGCATTTCTGCAGCGTGCCAAATTTAATGGAATGGCAACCAAGGGTACTTACTCAGAGGCGTTGGAAACTGAAATGGCTTAATCCTTGATGGATTTTAATTGGAAAGGGGAGTGGTTAATCGCTCCCCTTTTTCAATTAAATATTATTTGCAAATTTGAAGATTCTTATTATTAATTGATAATTCTGTATTAATCGTAATGAAGATAAATATTCATCTTCCGTTAAGATAATCATTTATCCGCTCCAATCCATCTTTAATTTTATCTGTATCCAAGGCATAGGAAAAGCGTACACGGCCTTCTGCGCCGAACCAGTCACCCAAATAGGTGATGACATTATATTTGGTAAACATATCCCATACAAAATCAGCGGCATTATCAATTTTCGGCAGCATATAAAAGGCGCCCTCAGGATTCCAGAGCTCTAGTCCGATATCATTTAATCCTGCATAGAGTAAATCTCTGCGTTCCTGCCATATTTTCAGTTGATCATCAATAAACTTGCGGGGGACTTTGGTGGCCTCAAAGGCCATTTCCTGCCCTAATATATTGGTATTCATGGAGGTATGTGTCTTCATGGCGATGACATCCTGCACCAATTTTTTATCTAAAGACCAGAAATAACCCACGCGAAATCCACACATGGCATAGGTCTTGGAAAAGGAGTTGATGGTTACCACATGAGGCCCCTGAATGAGGTAGTTTTCCCGGATATAAATCAGGTCTTTATAGACTTCATCAGACAGCACAAACACGCCGTATTCACTGGTGAGGGATTCAATTTCTTTTAAAGAGGGTATTGCTTCAACCCGGCCTGTGGGATTGGAAGGTGAATTAATCAATACTACTCGGCAATCCTGCACTTTTTTCCTGAAATCATCCATGTCAATCCTGCCTAAGTGTGTTTTTAGATAAACAGGTTCCATCCCGGCAAATTCAACCAATCGGGGGTAGGAGTAGTAAAATGGTTTGGTCATCAATACTTTCTTTGGCCGGGGCATATCATAATTGCTGATTACCCGCAAGGTCAAATCCAATGCCTCTGAGGCACCGTTTGTAATCACAAAACTATCTTGGGTGGAATCTGGGTATTGGCGGGTGAGGGCATCTCGAAGATAGTCCAAGCCCTGTATCACTCCATATTTAAAATCTTTGTAATGGGGGAGTATTTTATATACTTCTTTCGGTGGAGGAAGATCCGGTTCGCCTGATCCAAATGAAATAATGTCCTTACCACGTACTCCAATAAAGGCAGCCGGAGATAAATTTTCCTTAGTTAGGGTTGCCATATTTTATTGATTAATTATTCAGATGGATAAATTTTTACCTGATGAATTTGCCGCTCAGAGGCTTTTATGATAACCATCTGGCCAAGGGGCATAAATAAATGCTCACCTTTGTTTGGGATTCGCCCCAGTTGGGAAATGATATACCCGCCCACAGATTCGTAGTCGCCTTCAGGGATCATGTTTCCATATTCTTCGTTAAAATCTTCCCAATCCATTCGGGCATCTACCACAATGGAGCCATCTTCCTGCCTTTCAGATTTTTTGATGTCCACATCAAACTCATCCTCAAAATCACCGAATAATTCCTCAAATACATCTTCTGAAGTAATAAGACCGGCTGATCCGCCATGTTCATCTAATATAATTGCCATAGCATGATGTGCCGATTGAAATTCACTTAAAAGATCCATCACAGGTTTTGTATAGGGTATAAATAACACCGGCTTGATCACCTCCTGTAGATTTTTAGGTGAATGAAACAGGTCATATAAATAGACCACACCAATTATATTATCTAAGTCTTTTTCATACACCGGCAGCTTTGAATGTCCTGAATCAATAAAAGCATGCAGCACCTTTTCCAGGGATTCTGTACTGGAAATTGCAGAAATATCGGTACGGGGGGTCATGGCTTCACTGACTTTTCTCTCCCTGAAATCAAATACATTGGAGATCATTTCCTTCTGTTCCTCTTCCATGGCTTCCGGGTCGTCCACCTGTTCATAGGCGTACTGAATGTCATCTCGTTTTTCTTCCAGTTCCTCAGTGGGTTTACTGAAGCGATCGGACATGTCCATCCAACCTGTTTGCCGCAGTAGGAAAATAAATGGAAAAAATAAATAATATGAAAACTTTAAGAAAGGAGATAGAAGAATCAGTCCAAAATTGGCATATCTCTGCATGATTGATTTCGGCAGAATTTCTCCAAAAAGCAGGATAATAATGGCGATTGGGACAACTATTAATTGGTGGGGTAATAAATTTGAACGGAGCAAATAGACTGTGGCAAATGACGTAGCCAGAATATTGGACAGGTTTGTGCCAATCAGAATCACCGATAAATATTCGGGTTTCCAATCCAATATGGAGGAAGCCCAGCGCGCCAGGTATTTTTCCTGCTTTTCCCACACATCTAATTGGAGAGGATTGGCAGACAGAAGTGCAATTTCTGAACTGGAATAAACAATTGAAAGTATGAGTCCCAGCAGAGCTAAGTTTAGGTCAAGCATTCAGATTAAAAATAAAATAGATTTCAAAAATTAGATGGTTTTATATCTGCAAACAAAGGAAAGACTATGAGCTGGGATAAGATTACGGAGCAGCAGAATTCAGCATCTGCTAATATTGACGAAAATTCAACCTTGGAAATACTGAGCATTATTAATAATGAGGATGCCGGTGTTGCTCTTGCTATCCAAAAAAAATTGACTGAAATTGAAGCCTTTATTGATGCTCTAATTCCTAAAATTAGAAGGGGAGGGCGACTATTTTATGTGGGCTCCGGAAGCAGCGGAAGATTGGGAGTGCTGGATTCAGCTGAATGTCCGCCTACCTTCAGCACCGACCCTGAAATGGTGCAGGGAATTATTGCCGGCGGGTATGACGCCCTGGTGAAATCAATTGAAGGGGCAGAGGATAACCCCGCTGATGGTGCTAAGGCTATTGTAGATTATGGAATAAATTCAGAGGATACAGTTTTAGGAATCACCGCCAGCAGTAGCACCC
>SCKP01000022.1 GCA_004124405.1 Fidelibacterota bacterium
CAGAGATAACTTCCATAATGCTTTTATTGGGTTTTCTAAAAATTCTTCTAATCGACTTTCTTTGGGTTGTGCATCCATGTAATTATTATTTATCTTTGCCTAAATAAATTTTGCATTTTTAAAAAAAGAAATTTTATCTAAAGCCTTGATCCAAAAAAGCAATAGAATGCAATCTACCCAAAAAGGTGTTGAGTAATCAAAAAAGTGTATTGTACAATAATTAAATACATAAATTGATGAGATTGCCAAACTTACACCAAGCAGTATTATATATATATTTTTAACATTAATAGTACCACTTATAAAATAATAATTCTATATGATAATTTACAGCAATGCCCCTGTGTGGATTTATGAATATTCAAAATATATTAATTATTAAATTGGTTAATTTTTTTATTAATTTTGTTTTGGATAGAATTGTCTGTGTCAATTCAAAACCTTAAGAAACCCTTTGCATCGATATAGATGACGCAACCCATATCGCTGAATAAATATCCTACTTAGGGAGTCTTTTCAGATATCGCTCATGAAAAAAACTATCTTCTACTCCCCTATCCAATTCTATATTTTCAAATTTGAGGGTGGTTGAATGATTTTTCTGGATATTTGTTACATGAACTTCTGTTAAAATATGATACTTTTTAATCACCGTGTAGGTAAAATATTTTTCTTTAAGGAGCTTCCCTGTTTTATCATAAGATTCTTCCTTTAATGGGATGAATAATGTAGAATCAACCCAGGTGATATGCCGGCTATACTCTGTGCGAATATGCTCTTTTGGTTTGGATTCAAGCAGATAGCAGGAAACATCCTGAAACCTTTCATTACCCATGATTTTAAAATTGAATTCGTCTAATTGGCGGGTGGACATATCCTCATAACTCATATCTGAACCCATAAAACTGTCTGATCGCTTTTTGGCAGAAATCCGGCGAATTTTTTTAAATGCTGGTAGCCACATACGCATTTCATCATCCTTATCATCATGCTCAATTTTCAGGAATGATACTCCTTTATCATCTGCCGGAGACAGAAACCAGATTATCTGTTTGGCACCATCATCCTTAGTTATCGACCGAAGCGAGGATGATCTTGATTTTCCCTTTTTATTGGTTAAGGTCATAACCATATCAACCTTCGAATCATTTGGAGTAATCCGATCCTCCATCTTTTGTACCAATTCATTACCGGTCAATCCGAATGACCAGCTCATAATCATTATTAAAATAAATAATTTTTTCATGTTAGCCATTCCCCAATTTAATCAGATTATGTTTATTAATTTCCATGAGTGATGCCAAAATGGTAAGGGTGCCTAATGAAGTGGAAATCATGGCAAAAATCATGAGCCCCCCCATGTGAACCAATGGAATAAGCGATGAAGCGATGAGGGCTCCAAATCCCATATTAGAAAACACATCCAGCAGAATGGGATAGCCTACATCATCCACCACTTGCCGACTGATCTCATCTGCACCAATTCCGTTTTTAGAATAATAAATGAATTCTGAAATATAGTGAATGGCAAAATCAACACCCACACCAATAATAATGGAAGTGAGCAAGGCGGTAAAATGGCTCAAATCTATACCAAACCAACCCATAAGCCCAAAATTTAGAATAACCGCTGATGTAAGTGGAATAACCGAAAGCAATCCAAATTTCCAATGACGGAAAAATATCCAGGTAATAAATAAAATTATCACGATTGATAATAAAATACTATTAATGGAGGATTGAACAATAAGAGTTGTAAAGTCTTTTAAAAACATCATCATCCCAGAAGTTTCCGTTGTAAGTACTTCCGTTCCCATTTCTTCAATATAGACGTCAATTTGGTCAGCCATTATCACAATTTCTTTGGTTGATACAGACTGCATCATGGCCGTAATAAGACCGGTTTCATATTCGTAATCTACCAGTGCCTCAAAATCATCCGGATCCCCGGACATGGAATACATGGTAAATAGATTATTTATTTTTCCACGGGTGTCAGGGATTGTTTCATAAGCTGGGTCATTATCCATTATGGATTTATGCATCTCTTTGATGACATCGGCAATTGAAAAAGTAGTATTCACTGTAGGGAATGCTGAAATATAATCCTGGATATCAATCATCTTATTCAGCACTTCCGGATCTTTCAAATCGCCTTCTACTTTTAAAATGAGATTCATTGATCCAGCCATTTCTCGATCTAAAAACAAAGTAGATTCTCTTATTTCATGACCGGGTTTGAATAGGTTTATTATATTGACTTCCACATTAATATACCAAATTCCAATTGATGAAACTGCAACTATAAGAAACCCTGTTAAAAATACCTGCTTTGGATAATTAAGGAGGCTTCTACCAAAACGATGAATGAGTTTTTCCAAAATGCTGGGTTGTTTTATAGCTGCATTATTCATGTCCCATTTTTTCAGGTTAATGACTGCAGGGAGATAAGTAGAAGATAGTACCCAGGCCCACATTATACCGAAACCAATGGTTGCGCCGTAACCCGTCATGGTGGAAATAGGGGAGGACACCATTGTAAGAAATGCGGCTGTGGTGGTTAGGGAGGTGAGAAATACCGGCAACATGAGCTGATTCATGGTCATGGTGAGAGCTTTTTTTACATCTTTATGTTTCCTGGCTTCCCTAAAAAATCGAGATATGATGTGCACACCATCCGAATTTGCTATGGTAAGCAGGACAATGGGCATGGAGGTATTCACCATTGAGAAAGAAAAACGGGGTGTTTGGGTTAAATGATACACCCAGCCCATGAAACCCATCATCGATAGGGCAGATAGAAAAATAACCGATAGAACCATTCCCACCGCAGGGATGCTCCGGAGGTTTATGAGCAAAATTGCCGCCATGATAAAAAGCCCAAGCAGCATTAGTTGTTGTGTTTCCGTTTTAATCAACTCAGGCATTGCACCTGTGAGATGGGGCTGGCCTCCAAAATGAAATTCAAACTGGTGTTGATAAGACGCCGTAATGTCATAAACTGCAGCAACTAATCCGGGAAAGTCATTATCACTTTTAGGCCTGATAATGATATTAATATAATTTTCCTCTTTACTGAGAATTCTAGAACTGATATTGGAATTATTTTTCAAATAATCAGACAGCGAAGCTACCTCTTCTTCTGTCATGTTTTTATGAGGCATGAGGTCACCCACTACCAGAAACCCATCATCACTATCCATTCGATTCAAGGTAGAAATGGAAATTACCTCATCTACTTGAGATACATTTTCAAATTTTTCAGTAAGCTCCCAGGCAATAGCAAGGGCATCGGGGTTCAATATCTTTTCATTAGGATTACCAAAAGCAACAAAGAAGAAATCAGTATATTTGAATTCCTCTATAACTTCATCCCAGATTCGTCGAGAATCAATATCTTTTGGGAGCGTGTTCATTATATTGTCATCTAAAAAGATGAATCGTACACCAGAACCAATAAATGCGGTTACCAACAACGCCAACAGAACCGTTCGCTTGGAATGTTCTAGGGCCTGATTAAGAGCCCAGCTTTTCAATTTATAAGTCAAAAAGGGTATTTCTCCATGGTATTTATGAGGGGAAAAGTTAGTGAGGATTGACAATCCGTTTTAATGAATATATTTTTAGAAACTTTTTATGAATAAATAATTATTGGAAAGTTAACATGTGACCTAAGTCACAGATCTCCGTTGGAAAATTAATCTATTTTTTAAGGCTGCCAGACATGAGTGTTTGGCAATTAACGCCAAGGTTAGAATCGAGAGGGTTATAAAATTCATTTCCCTCTCGATTTATTTTTAGAACTTATTTCTACCGCTACCCATCTCCTGTTTTCTAATTCTTTACCCCTTTCTCATTACCCTTATTCCTTAATAGCAAGGTATTCCCAACCACACTTACAGAAGAAAATGCCATAGCAGCACCGGCCAGCATTGGATTTAATAGGTATCCACTTAGCGGATACAAAAGTCCCATTGCAACCGGAATCCCAATTACATTATAGGCAAATGCCCAAAATAAATTTTGTTTAATTTTGTTTACAACTCGTTTACTTAATCGCAAGGCATTGATGACTGAAGTGAGGTCATCCCGCATGAGTACTACATCGGAAGTTTCCAACGCTACATCTGTTCCGGAACCAATAGATATACCCACATCTGCCATTGCCAAAGCGGGAGCATCATTAATGCCATCCCCTACCATTGCAACTTTTGTATTTGATTGCTGAATCTCTGAAATTTTTTCTGCCTTGTCCTGAGGTAAAAGTTCAGCATGGACATTTTCAATTCCTATTTTTTGTGCAATATATTCCCCCGTTTCTTTTCTATCACCAGTTAGGAGATGGGTCGTTATACCACCGTGTATTAATTCCTGAATAACGCTTTTTGAATTTTCTCTCAGCGTATCAGAAATAGCAGCCATACCAATCCACTCTCCACCAGATGCCACATGAATTACAGTGTATCCATTTTGTTCCCATTCTCCTAATATATTATTTTGCGTATTTGGTAATTGCACCCCCAAAGTATTTAACCATTTTAATGTTCCAGCTTGAATTTCTTTTCCATTCACATCACCTTGAATTCCCTTTCCAGAAATAGCTTGAAAGTTTTGGCAATCATTGGTTTGTATGTCTTGACTTTCAGCCAGATTCATTATTGCATCAGCTAATGGATGTTCAGATCCCTTTTCCAAAGATGCCAAGTTCATAATAAATTCATTCTCAGTAATATCGGTTTTGAATTCCACAACTTTTGGTTTTCCCAGAGTAAGCGTGCCGGTTTTATCAAAAAAGACCGTGGTAATTTCACTCAGGTTCTGGAGCGCTTCGGCAGACTTAAAATGAATACCCATTTTAGCAGCCAAGCCTGTACCAACCACCATGGCAGTAGGAGTTGCTAAGCCCAATGCACAGGGGCAGGCAATAATGAGGACTGAAATAAAAATGTTAAAGGCAAAAACCAACGATTGTCCTATTAAGAGCCATCCAACAAACGATAAAATTGCTAAAATCAAAACTACGGGTACAAACACGGCTGCGACTTTATCAGCAAGAGATTGTATGGGAGCTTTACTATTTTGAGCTTGTTCTACCAATTGTATTATTCGAGAAAATATGGTATCCTCCCCTACCTGCTGTGCCTCCATAATTAATACACCTGAAGTATTGATGGTTGCCCCCGTTAAGTTGTCACCTTCAACCTTTTCAACGGGGATTGGCTCACCGGTTATAGCTGATTCATTCACAAACGAAGATCCTTCAATAACAATACCATCTACCGGAATTTGCCCTCCTGGTTTAATCATAACTTTATCGCCTTGGTGAATATCACTAACAGGAACTTCTACCCATTGATCTCCCCTTTTTAGAAAACCCGTTTTGGGAGCTTTATCAAATAGTTCTAATAATGCACGCGTAGTTTGATACTTTGCTCGGGCTTCCAGAAAACGCCCCATGGTAATAAAAACCAATATGACTCCGGCACTTTCAAAATACAATTTTTCAAAACCTGTAATCCCTAATTGAAAAAGAATGTTCACCGATGAAATCAGAGAATACAGAATGGCTGCACCCGTACCCAACGCAACCAAACTGTTCATGTTTGGATTTCTATGACTAAGGGCTGTAAATCCATTTATATAAAATTGTCGGCTAATAAAAATGATGGGGGATGCCAGACAAAATTGAAGCAGTATGGATTCCCATCCAATTTCTGTACCAGCCATCATCTCCCACATGGCAAATATGAGCAGGGGAGTGCCCAATAAGCCCGTCCATAAAAATCGCTTTTGCCAATCTGCTATATCTTTTTCTTTTTGAGCTGATAAATCCTGAGGGGGCTCATCCACCAGGGTATAACCCGCAGTCTGAAGTTCATCTCTCAATTGTGTAAAAGGCAACTCACGTTCAAAATTAATCCGTACATTTTCAAGGTGTAAATTCACCATTGCGGATTGAACACCATCAATGCTATTTAGTGATTTTTCAATGGATGCCACACAGCCGGCACAGTGCATCCCTTCAACTCTATAGGTTTTTGCAGATTTTCCCATGGGGAAATTTACTCAACATGATACAAATTATTACATTATTGGAATTGGTTTCCCTTTAATAAAAATCATAGTTTTTGCACAGATTATGGTAATGTGGAAATGAAGCAATATATAATAATAATTTTGGTACTTTTCACCCTGGGCTTTTCCCGGGCAGAAAAGCGCATGGTAGAAATCAATTTTGATCAGCTCACACAATTGCATCAGCTGGTGGAAATGGGTATTGATTTGGATCATCACCGTACCTTAACGGAAGTTCACGCATTTGTAACCGATGAAGAATTTGAGTCAATTCGTCAACTCAATTTTGGAATAAAAGAAATTCCCAATCAAGCCAAGCTGTATTATGAAGAGCTCAAAAATAATTCTCAAGATTCAAGAAACCCCATGGAAGCTTATCATGATTACAATGAACTCACAGCCTTCATGCAGGATATTGCCGATTCATATCCGGATATTACCCGTTTAGAGAGTATCGGTCAATCTGTCCAGGGAAGGGAATTATGGGTAATGGAAATTTCAGATAATCCCGGTGTAAATGAAGTTGAGCCAGAGTTTAAATATGTTGCCAATATGCACGGAGATGAAACGGTGGGTCGGGAACTCTCTCTGTATCTTATTGAATGGCTGGTGGAAGGATATGGTAGTAATTCTCAAGCTACCAATCTCATTAATAATACCGCTATCTTTATTATGCCTACCATGAATCCTGATGGGTTTGAACTGGGACAGCGCTACAATGCTAATGGGATTGATTTGAATCGGGATTTTCCTGATCAGTTTACTGATCTGAGTAACACAACCAATGGACGGGCACCGGAAACAAAGGCTGTGATGGAATGGACTTGGGAACATCATTTTGTACTGTCTGCTAATATGCATGGGGGCGCTCTGGTAGCTAATTATCCATTTGACGGTCCCAATTCAGGATCCTACTCTGCTTCCCCTGATGATGACTTATTTATACACATCTCCCTGGCTTATGCTGATGCCCATCCCAATATGGCGTCCGGGGGATTTTCAAACGGTATCACCAACGGCGCCCAGTGGTATGCCATTTTTGGTGGGATGCAGGACTGGAATTATATTTGGGAAGGCGATTGTGACATCACTCTTGAGCAGCATGAAATAAAATGGCCTAATTCCAGCCAATTGGCTGGTCTTTGGGAAGACCATCGTGAACCTATGCTTGCGTATTTGGAAGAAGTCCATGATGGTGTGAGGGGTATTGTGACCAACGCTGAAACCGGTGAACCCCTGGCAGCTAATATATCTGTTCAGGGAATTGACCACTATATTACTCCTGATCCTGAAAACGGAGATTACTACCGGCTGCTCACTCCCGGAAACTATACCATTACTGCACAAGCATTTGGTTATCTGGCACAGAGTGAGACAGTAACCGTTCCGCTTAACGGTTATGCCGAACTAAATTTTCAGTTGAGTATTGACCCTTGGCTGGCTGAGGCAGACATCGAAGATTTTGAAGATGGTGGGTTTTCCAATTTTAGCTGGGAATTTAGCGGTAATGCCGATTGGACCATAGATGAAAGCAATGTTTTTGAAGGTGTCAATAGCGGAAAATCGGGCAGCATTGACCATAGTGAAGAATCCGCAATATCCATTACTCTGGATGTGGTAGAAGATGGCAATATCTCTTTTTATAAAAAAGTATCCTGTGAAAATGTGGGTTCCCAAACGGGGAATTATTACGATTTTCTCTCCTTTTCAATTGACGGGATTGAAATGGATAAATGGGCGGGTGAGATGGACTGGTCTTTAGAGACTTTTCCGGTAAGTGCCGGCAGTCATAGCTTTGAATGGCTGTTTATAAAAGATCATGCGGTTACCAGCGGTTCCGATGCTGCCTGGGTAGATTTTATCGTTTTTCCACCCTTATCTCCTTCAATTGAATGCCCCGCATCAGATATCAATGGGGATTGCATTATAAATGTTCTGGATGTCATAATGCTGGTGAACTTCGTATTAGAAAATGATACTCCAACATCAGATGAATTCTCTGCGGGAGATTTGAACGGAGACGGTGTTCTCAACGTTATTGATGTGGTGCTTCTGGTAAATGAAATTCTGCAGCCTTAACCGTCAGACCGCTTATAGTGGTGAGACGGGTATGGAATACCTTTCCCTTGCAGGATTTTTAAATATTTTCCTCATTGACTTCCAAAGTTTTTGAAATAAATTTTCCACTCAGTTTCCAGCCCAGCCACCCCATTGGGATATAGGCTAAAGTTAAATCTAACACATTAAACCACATGGGGGATGGTAACATGAATACCATCATAATTCCACCCATTAAATAAAAACATCCAATTACAATAGCAAATTTGAACTGATGACTTGAAGAAATTACAGATGCAATGAATGCACCCACAAAGGTACCCAAAGCATGAGCAAGAAATGGAACCACAAAATGGATTTTTTGATACAGGTGCATATTTACCTTAATACTTTCAATATCATTAGGATTAACACCATCAGGAGGTGGAATTATTGCACCTCCATAGGTAATTATAGTCATGTTAACAAATCCGCCTATAATTAAACCAAAGATTACCGCCAATATGTTTCTTACAATTTTTATATTGCTGTATTCCTCTTTAAAAAGTTAACCGTCAGACCGCTCTAAGCGGTCAGGCGGATACTACTCTATGCCTTCTTCATCAAATTCCGGGCAACTGCCAATGTCAGGAAGGATGGTAAAAATCGATTGGAGTGAGCCATTATTTTATTTATAAATCCATTAATTACCAGATTTTTTCCCTTTTTATGGGCAATAAGAGATTGCCAAACCACATCCTTCGGCAGCATTTTAATTCCTACTGCATCTGAACTCATCTTAGCTGCATTTTGGAAATTGGTTTTGGTATACCCCGGACAGACAGCAGTAACCACAATTCCCTTTTTGCTATATTCTTCATGCAGTGCCAGTGAAAATGACTTTACATATGCCTTGGTTGCCGAATAAACATTCATATAGGGTACTGGCTGAAAAGCTGCCACGGAGGCAACATTAATTATTCCCCCTTTACCCTTTGCTGCCATATCAGTTATAAATAAATGGGAAAGCTGAGTCAAGGCGGTGATATTTACCTGCACCATGCTTTCATAGGTCTCTAAATCGGACTTTAAAAGCTTGCCAATTGATCCAAACCCGGCATTGTTAATTAAAATGTCCACATCCAATCCCTTGGATTGAATCTCATTATATAGTTGGGAGGGAAAAGTTTTATCACTCAAATCACCAGGGATAACGGTAGCACCTTGATAATTTTCTGCCAGTTCGTTTAATTTGTCTTTATTCCGGGCAGTGATAATTAACTTTGCTCCAAATTCATTTAATTGATTGGCAAATTCTAATCCGATACCTGAGGACGCACCAGTTATGAGTATGGTTTTGTTTTGGTAAAAGTTCATAATTCTCCTTTATTCCCAGCCCTCAAGGTGACCCCCTAAATAACTATCCATCTTGAAGGTTTAATTTCGCCTTTTATAAAACCCCGATTTCCAATTTTACTTTTCTGGAAAGCTTTTTAGATACCAGTTGATATGATTCATCAATCATTTGTTTAAGCAATTTATCAGGGATGCTATCATCCAAAATTACAGTATTCCAATGTTCTTTATTCAAATGATATCCCGGCTGAACAGCTTCATACATGTTGCGCTGGATAATGGCATCTTCTGGATCTGCTTTCAGTGAAATTTTCAATGGATCGGCTAATCCCACAATGGCAAACATTTTTCCGCCTACCTTAATGACCATGGGAGATGGTCCCCAGGGGTATTCTTCCGCGGCTCCTGCAAATGCAAGCAGAGTGGATGTTAATTCTGATAAATTTATTGAATTATTTTCTGAACTACAGATGACATAAATTGCACAGATTTTATAAAACCGTGCTTAAAGTGGTTTTAATTGTGAATTTCTTTGGTTCTAAGATTTCGTGACAATTCGTGGTTAATTCTACTCACACGCTTCTTCGCATTCTTCCAATGTGTCAAATGCCTCAACGCCGCAGCAACCGGTGATGAATTCTTCACAGGTACCCGTGTCCTGATTGTAATAATAGGTGGGGCAAATACCATCGCAGGGACCCACCTCCGGTTCTATAAAACAGCCCTCCGGAAGTGTATCTCCGGATAAGATCATATTCACCATAAGCACCACATCCAATATATTAAGGGTGCCGTCATTATTCAAATCTCCTGCGGCAAATTCAGTATCAGTTGGTTCTTCAATAAAGATGACAAAATTCACCAATGCCACTACATCCAGCACATTCACTTCGCCATCGAAGTTGATATCTCCCGGGATATCCTCTGCGGGAGTCAAATAGAAATCATGCTCCATAATCCATTGCACATCAAAGGTAGCGTTTAAATCCAAATACCCTTCTGCGCTGACAGTGAGGTAATAGGTACCGGCGCCGGGAAGGCTCAGCCAGTAAAATCCCTCGTAGGAATAGGTTTCAATGATAACTCCATCGGCGCTGTGGGCCATGATATGGGCTTCATTCACAATTTGATTTTCATGGTTGGCATCATAGACCATTCCCATGAGGGAGGTTTCATACCAGGGCTCCCCAAACCAAAAATCCAGGATGGCGGAGGTACCGGCTATAATTTCTACTTCCTGAGTCATGGATTCTTCTGTATATACCGTACAGGTAATGACATAATTCCCAGCAGGAATTTCTTCAATCAGATAAAATCCGTTTTCATTGGTCTCGGATTCAAATATAAAGCCGGCTGAACTGTGAACCTGAATCAGCGCACCCGCTACCAGTTCAATGGCATCACCCCATTGGTAGAATACTTCACCGGCTAAAGCGCCATTTTCAGCCACATCCGTACAGGCCGCATTACATTCTTCCATGGAATTAAAAAATGAATCCGCATGATCCACGCTGTATTGATCCACCGTGCCGCATCCGGAAAACCAGGTGCAATGCTCCCCATTCCAGCCGATGCCGATCTCCATTGTGCAGGGACCGAAATCAAAGGGTGAGAGATCCTCACAGACCGGTTCCGGATTGGAATCATCTATACAGGCAACATTACTGGGTTCGGATTCTACACCATTGTATACAGCCGTCACCTTAAAACAGGTGGAGAAATCAATCACATCCCCAATCACAAATTGATGCTGGGTTTCAGTGGTCTCTGCAACCAGATGCCATTCAGTATCATCATTCCAGCCCCAATTGGCATAGATGAGGAAAACAGGGCTACTGCCGGAAGGGTCATCCGAATCATATTGCCAATTCAAAGCCGCATAGGGTGGTTCGGACTCCAGTATATCTATGGTTAAATCATGAGGTGCTGGTACTTCCGGCTCATCCCATGCAGTGAAATGAAAATTAAGTTCAATTTCCATTTGATTTCCGATTATTATTTGAGCCGTCTGGGAACCAAATTCTTCAGTAGTACACGTTAAAACCCATTCGGCAGTTACTGATAATCCATCTAATTCCAGTTCATAATAACCATTTTCATCGCTTACTGTTTCAAAATGTACATCATCACCCCAAATGGTAGATGCGGTAATCATTGCTCCAGCAATAGGAAAAACGGGGCCCATGGGAGATACCTGCCCGGTAACCATCCCATGTACCAGTATATGATCGAGTTGGTTTTCTAAATTAAGGTAAAAATCATGATTGAGGGGGAAACATTCCGTATTGGTGGGATCAATAACCGTACAGAGTTCAGAAATACCAAATTCCTGATCTACAAAACCATCAGCGTGAATAGAAACAGCCGTTGCAGACCATACAACATCGCCGAATTCAAAATGGCCATCATCACTGGTGAGGGTTTCTGCTAATACGCCTCCGGTAAATCCTCCGTATAATATTACAGCCGCCCCGGCGATGGGCTCAAATGCCGGCAGCATGGGACCCACTTCACCCCAGACTATGCCGGAAAAATAAACTTCAGAATCTGCTCCCTCCTCTGGCAGGTAGAAGTCATAGATGACCCCACCAGAGCCAATTTCCAGTACGGTTGATTCGGTTACCCATCCCTCAGCAGAACAGGTAGCCACATAGGCGCCGGCCGGCAGTTCCATATAGTAAAATCCCAATGGGTCGGAATTTGCAGTATAAACTACATCAGTGGGGCTGTCAAGGGGTACTGCTTCAATATGAGCACTATCAATCGGGCAGCCCATGGGTCCACCCAGACAGCCGTTACCTTCCCAGACATGACCCACAAGTGTGATTTCCTGTGCAGACAGGGTTGAAGCAAATACAAATATAAAGGGGAAAACTAAATTTGACGTATTTTTTAAAAACCGTTTAAAATCCATTGGGTTAAATCCCCCTGTTTAATTTAAAAATTTTGTGACAACACCAAAGAACTTACACCAAAAATTAACTGAAAAAAAGCCCCCAAGCAAATTGTTACAAGATGTTACAAGTGATAATCAGCCTATATATAACAAAAAAAGTCCGCCAGTTTGCGGACTTTTAAAATCTCAAATTTAGACTTAATTAATTACGTGGTTAGAATAAGATTTACCAATGCAATAACATCGAGGATATTAATACCACCATCTCCATTTAAGTCTCCAGCTATTTCTTGTTGAGGAGTGGGATCAATAGCTCCCAATATAATATTTACTTCAACAATAATATCTAATATATTGATGATTCCGTCACCATCTAAATCACCCATCATGACATCATTGTAACTGAGAGTAATAACCTGGGTGTAGGTGTTATCTCCCCAAGTTGAGTGACTGTGGTTGGTTGCCAATGATGAGAGGTAAAATTTAATATCCCCCACATCTGAACTGGGTGCCTTCCAGTCAAATGACCATTGCATGGAACCAGGCGGGTCGGCATCTGCCCCGCAAACGGTGTGCCCTACATAGGTTCGGCCGGATCCAGTCATAATACGGGTATTCTCTTCATCCGTAAGAGAAAAGGTTCCAATATTAGAGTTATTAGACGCTTTTAAGGCTACAGTCTGAAATCCGAATTGATTTACATTATCCTGATCCATGGAAAAGATAATGGTGTACAACTCATCGGGCGAATAGGTGTTTGTCCCATTCCCGATCAGATAATTTATGGTTCCCGGTCCGGTATTGGCAGAGCCCGAATGACAGCCGGCACAACTTACTTCTCCAGGAGCCCCAGAATGACTGGCACCCAAATAGGGAGCAGAACAGGGGTCTGCAAACAGGCTGAAATTGCTAATGAGTAATATGGTGAGGCTGAGCCGCATAAATAATTAATAAATTAATTCTCAAGAATGATATTGACAATGGCAATAATGTCTAAAATATTGACAATACCGTCCCCATTCACATTGGCAGCATTCCACTGTGCAGGTGTTGGATCTATAGCCCCCAAAACAATATTTGCTACTAAAATGATATCTAAAATATTCACCGTTTCATCAAAATTAACGTCACCTGCCAGCACATCATAATCAATCCGTATTACCTCATTACTGGCATAATTCACATACCAGATTTTCTGATCAGGGCCAATTTCGATTCCCATAATATTATTGGTAGAGCCTGTATTAATGCGCCCCAATTCAGCAGGTGTATCGGCAGAAATATCATAAATGATAACCTCACCTGAGGCATAATCACTCACAACCAGGCGATCTTCATAAAGATCAATTCCGGAGGGTTTGTCAAGCCCGGTATTAATATATACTTCCCACTCAGCATTTTCCATCATCCAATATTGGTTTAAGTTTTCCCCATAAGGAGAAAGATTATAATCAAAATCTCCGGAAGCTGTATTGAATCTCAAAATTCTCTGGTTACCGGTATCAGCGATATACAATAATCCGGATTCATCATCCAGAATCATATGGCTGGGGACTCCTTCCTCCCTATCCACTTCAATTTCACCATAGCGCCATACTTTCCCATCGGCATGGTTATCGCCGCCATAGGCATGAGGGGTTGCGAAATCATATCTGACTATTGCTGAATGGTAGCCGTCAAATAGCCAATAGATATTGCCTGATCCCGCATATTCGATTCCCACACCATAAGGACTTTGATGGAGCATATCTATATGGCTGCCCAACTGGTTATTATTTTGATTTACTACAGCATAAACAGAAAGGTCTGCATCCCATAGGGTTGGTCCCGCAAAATAGCCGGTTGGATTATTGTTACCATCTTTACATTCAATGGTGTTGGCAAAAAATCCTTCATCATCAAAAGCCATAGAACTGGCTGTATTCATAAAATGATTTGAGTATGCATCTTTTCGATATTCGGAGGTCTGTTCATCTAAACCTGCCTCAAAATAGATTACATTACTTCCCCCCGGTTCTAAGCGGTTAGCATATACCTCGCCGGAATTACTGTCAGCTAACTCCCATGATGTTTCCATTCCATAATTATCTGTATTAATAAAAATCCCAACCTCCACTTCTCCTTCATCACAATGATTGTCACAGGAGCCCACGTTAAATGATGTGGATTCACTGCTGCCGAAATTTCCACCCGAGGCTAAGGTAACCCCACAGGCTATTACCTGATAAGAACCAGCCCCCCATGCGCAACAGATACCATCTCCGTAGGAGTCATAAATGGTAAAGGTAACATCTGAATATTCAGATACACATACATTTTCAGAATATGAACTGTTACTATCATAGGAATCTGCGCCTTTGTTCAATACCCAGAGTTGATTATCTATAGTGGGGTGGAAATCTAAATCACGTGGTTGATTTACTCCATCCTGTATATTACCAACCACCGTCAAAGCATTATTCCCCGAGAGATAATTGTCAATGGGATTTTGGGCGGAAATTAATGTAATCAGACTTAAAGCTGTGATAAAATATTTTTTAATGTTATACATAATCTATGTTTCTATTTTTAATATTTTTAAAATTAGAATGTAATTTAGGTGAATCTTCTTATATTTCTGTATAACTTTTACATAATGTTACATAACTACAAATTAGTATTTTGTTAAATAAAATACTGCTCATTTTATTTATTTGGGGCTTTGCATTTACTGGATCCGATTCAAAACATGATGATGATTCCCTTAAATTTATTAATTCCCAAAAGATTGTTCACCTGAGCGGACATTTACTCCTGCCCATTTCCATTGCATATACTGGGTTTGGCCTTAACTGGAAAAACGCTGCAAAAGTGATGATTGCTTCGAACCTGGTGGATATCGATCATCTATTGGCAACACCAATTTATGATCCTGATAGATGCAGTATTGGTACCCATCCCTTTCATTCTCTACCAGCAATTGGAATTTATTCCGCCATGACTTTAAATCAACGGACTCAGGAACTGGGAATAGGATTACTGACTCATATGGCTGTGGATTTTGTGGATTGCATAAAGACAAAAGACAGGCTGGGCAAATTAAAATTTCCAAAATATTACCGTGACCCGGTGAATACGTACAGTTTAAGCCATTTAATTATTTGGTTTGGAATGGCGCAATTTTCAGAAATTGAGAGCCGGCACATGTTTGCCCTGTCCATTGGATGGGAAGTGTTGGAATTACAACTTCCGTACAAATTTGCACAGGAAAGCTACCTGAATAAATTCTGCGATATTGTCTTTAACAGCTTGGGGTTTTATATGGGGAAAAAGAATTTAAAATAATTCTAATTCTTAACTTTTTTATTGGGGTCATCTATTCGTTTAAGTCCATCTTCAAAATTTAGCCAGTTCACATGGGTATCAAAATAGGCGTGGGTTTGTGGTTTAATGCCAAAAGAGAAATGCAGGTTTGCCAGGGTAATATGAATTTCGCCACCCCACTTAGTGGATTTGAATAAAATGGAGCTGCCACATTTTGAGCAAAATCCGTATTTTGATTTTTTAGAAGATGATGCCCAGGTAAGTACATCATTGCCTTTTTCAAGGGAAAATTGATTTTCATTAATCCCAACCCAGGTTACAAACCCCGCACCATGAGAACGTTGACAGCGGGTGCAATGGCAGTTGGCACACCATTTTATGGGAAGAGTGAAGGTAAATTTCACCTCTCCACACAGGCAGCCGCCAGAAATGGAATTACTCTTTGGTTTCATCAACTGCGCTTTTTACATCTTCTGCAGCAGAGTTTACTTCATCCTTTAGGTCTTTGGTTGTTTTCCGAAATTCTCGTAATCCTTTTACTAGGCCGCGGGCGAGTTCCGGAATTTTTTTACCTCCGAAAAGGATAATTATTACCAATACTACCAGTACAATTTCCCAAGGTCCTAAGCTCATAACATCTCCTTGTTTTCAGTAGCGTAATATATTGTTTAAGAGCTGCTTAACTCCATAGATACTTTTTTTTAAATATAATGTTCAGCGGGATGGAAAGATTCGATTTGCTCCACATTTATCGCCAGGAAATTTCTGAGCGCAATTGGTTGTACAGTGTGCGGTCAAGCATATTGAGGATATCCAAGGTTTCTTTCACTTTTTTGTTTTTATTCAGTTTATAATAGGATTTTCCCAAAGCAAAATATATTTCCGGGTCTTCTGGATCAATTTTAAGCGCTTCCCTGAATGTTCGTGCAGCAGCTGGATAATCACTTGTTACAAAATAACATTTACCTAAAAGAAAAAAAGCAATTCCATCATTTGAATTTCGAGCTACATACTCTTCAAAAAATTGTGCTGCTATATTACTATCACCCACCTCCATATATGCCACGCCTAATTGGTATTTTATTTCCACATCATCAGGCTTTAGGAGCAGGGCTTCCTGAAATGCCAAAATAGCTGACATGAATTTCCCCTGATTACCATAAGTTAAAGCAAGCTGATAATACATTTGCATGGTAGGGATTGTACAATTTATGACCTCATTAAAAATAATTTCCGCCTCATTAAATTCACCCAATTCGTTAAAAATACTCCCCATCCTGATCATTACTTCATAATTTTCATCATCAAATAGTAGAATATCTCTGTAAACATTTATTGCATTTTCAAAATATTTTAATTGATAATAAGATTCTGCCAGAGCAATGTTAATATCCAATTCTTCAGGAAATATTTCCCTAATTCTGTTATAGGTATCAATGGCTTCAGGAAAACGGTTCTCTGAAATAAATATTTCGCCCATTGCCTTTAATACATGAATGCTGTCCGGTTGTGTTATAATGAATTGACGGAGGGGCTCCATTGCCTGTTTAAGCTGGCCGGTACGGTATAAAAGCATACCCAGCCGATAATGTACGTCTTCAATTTCCGGAGAATACTCCCGCGCCTGGGAATAGGCATGGACCGCTTTTTCAATTTCCATAATGTTTTCATTGATGAGTCCGAGATAGTAAAAGGCAGGTCCATATTGTGGATTAATTTTAATGGTTCTATTAAATGCCTCCCTGGCCTGGATGATTTTTTTCGATTCAAAATATGACTTTCCTAAATTGTAATAAGTATCACTATTTTCTGGATCCAAAAGAAGAGATTGGGTGAGATTGGGTATTGCCTCACGAAATTTTTCATCTGCCATTAATGACAATCCTAAATAGTGATAGGAGATATGGTTATAGGGGTCAATTTTAAGAGACCTTCTCAAAGCAGAAGCAGCATCTCTAAATTCACCTAAATAATACAGACATAACCCAACCCCAATTTGAGCATCTAAATTTTGTGGATTCAGCCACAATACTTTTTGGTATTGGAACAATGCATCAAAATATTCACCATTTTCAAATAATAAATTTGAATACAATAGGAGGCCTCTTAAATCAGATGGCTGATTGTAAATATAACTTTGAATAAATCCGTAAGCTTCATTTTTTGAAGAATTAAATAGCGCTAAATAAAAATAGGATGCCCCGGTAGTATCATAATCAATTTGAAATGAAAATGCGTCCGTCATATTTTGTATAAGAGTGGAATCATTTGGGAAGAAATCCATCAAAAATTGCAAATCAAGATTATCGGTTCGATTATCCAATGCTTCATTAAATTGAATGGCAGCTTCAGAATATAAACCATGCTCCATATAAGATAATCCCAAATTCATTTTATCAAAGGCCATATCTTCTTCAGGTGAAAAAAGGATATCCTCTTTTAAGGGAAATTCAGGGTAAATGTTACTGGGAGACTGAAAAATTGTAGAAATAGAATGTAATTGTTTTTCAACGATTTGCATCCCGAGAGAATCATTTTGGTAAGAGTAAATTTTTAAAAGGTTTAAGAGGGGAATCTCCAATGCATTTTTTTCTGACTGAAATGAGTCTTGAAAAATTAATATTGCTTGTTGAAAATAATAATCTGCAATATCCGGCATTCCCATTATAGAATACATTTCACCCAGGCGATTAAGTGTTTCCCCCATCCTAATATCATCCTTACCGTAGACCAATTCTTGTTCAGCCAATAAATCCTCAAACACAATAATGGCATTGCTGTAATTCCCCTGATTGTAATAATTATCTGCCTTTGCTTGAAGCAGGATTAATTCTTCAGGATCTTGTGCAGAAACTTGAATGGCAATCAACAGAATGAATAATGATGAATATAGAGTTTTCATTTTGGTTTAAAAATGAACAAGGTATTTCAAATGCATTTTAATAAGGGATGTTCCGAAATAAATTTATCTTAATATTGATTAATTGTGTTCAGTTCAATATTAAACAATTTAGATATATCTGATAAATTATTAAGAACTTTTGCACCGGTTTTTTGCAGCCGCGAAATACAATGGTGACCATGACTTAATAGAATACAGTCAACTCCCATGGCAGTTGCAACCTCAAAATCATGGTCAGTATCTCCAATCATTAAGATTTCCTGGGGATTCATTTCCAGTTGTTTAACCCATTTAATTCCATTTTCAACTTTACTATGCGCAAAATGATTATCAAGGCCAATAATTCCTATAAAATGTTCACGAATTTTATAATAATGGGTTAAGTCATTTAATAACGATTGATGTTGAGCAGAAAGTATAGAATGGCTAATCCCCCTTTTCCGTAATTCAACTAATAGTGAAATTACCTGAGGATAAAGCTTAGCATCATAGCGCTGATTTTCATATCCTCTAATAAATTCCAAGCCAGATTCTTCAAATGGTTCCTTTTCAAAATCAAACCCCAATTTTTTATAATAATCTTTTACTGGGAATCCAAATATTTCACGATATTTTTCAAGGGTGATGGTTTCTAATTCGTGGTGTTTTAGGACAGTGTTCATTACTTCAACAAATAACCAACCATCGTTCAACAGGGTTCCGTTCCAATCCCAAATTATATGTTTATATTGAGGAGGACTGTTCAAAAGAGAAATGATTCAGCGGTAATTAGAAAATCCTTATTCTTTTTCAATTTGAGCTGTAAAATGGATTTCTTTTTTCGATTTAGCAGGAACTTCAACCTTAAACAGTGCTCTGTATGCATCTAGTTGTTCAAATTTTAAATTAGAGCTTGTAATATCCCAACGTCCATCTGAAAATTGTTCAATCCATTCGATGGTAACAGTTTCATCTTTTCGATTTTCAAATACAGCCTCTAAGTCTGCCTTGCCTCTATCCTTGCTAACTTTATATCCCTGAATTGTAAAAGTACACAGAATATCATGTGTTTTTCCTATTTCAAGTTTGATTTTATCATCTCCCTCTACAATGCCTGAAGCTCCGGCACCAACATAGGTCAGGTTGCCATTTTCTTTTTCATACACATTAAATATGCCGCCAGGAATTTGAAAGTTGCCAATATTCTTTGCTATAAGTTCATATCGTACAAATACGGGGATATCCGTTGTTTGAGTGGGTGTATTTCGGCGATATCTACTAAGGGAATGGGAAATATGATAGATGGTATTATATGGAAGTTTATTCTCTGTTACAAATTTATGCCGTATTTGAGACTTAGCCGTTAAATTGATTTTTTCTTTAATAAGAAAAAGAACATATTCTTCGGAATCGCTGGTTTCTGGTTGGATAGAATGAAAATCAGCACTGGCTGCCATGGCACCCATGGCACCCGCCCTTCGTTTTGTAAAATTAGGACTTCTTGCTGAAGATTTAAAATTAACCGAACCGGATATCAATGATATTTCTGCATCCTCATAAGTAATTTCATTATCATTGTGGATGGAATACCACCCCTCAATTTCACTGCTATTATCTGGGGTCAAATACAGATTGTATTCAGCATGCCAATCGATGCCCTTGGTTATATAAGCTAAATTATATTTTGTCTGTTTTTTTGAATTATCAATGACACAACTCAGATAGGGATAATCCGTAATACCATCAGGAATATCAGGAAACCGATAACTGTAGGGTGGATTCACTACAATTTTTCCATCAATTTCAAATACAGGGGCACCAATATTAGAAATAAGATTCCCTTTTGTAGAAAAGCTGATACTGCCATCTTCCCCATATTTCACCAATTCAATCTCTTTCCCAATGTTTGCATTTAACAATGATGCTATAGAAATGGGCTGGTAAAGGTACTCCTTTGAGATAATTTCCATTTCGTCAGAAAATATATTTATAGATGAGGGTTCGGCAGCACGGGGAATATTAGAAATTATTAATTTTTGTTTTCCTTCCTGAGAAAACTTCTTTTGTCGTTCTTCTTGAACCAATGCACGCCCCTGGTTGTAAATTTTAATAGTTGTTTGTGCCGTCATTATACTGCACAACATTACATTTAGTATTAAAAATTTAATCATAGATATCTTATTCCACTTTTTAAAACTGGGTTGTTGTTAGGCTTGTATAAAGCAATTAATCCTGCTAAATTTATTGATAATATTCCATCAATGAAAACAGAATGACAATCGGAAAAAATATATTTTTCGTCATCCTTGGTTTTAATTTCCTGGTTGCGACTGCTGTTCCCCTGGAATTTTCTTTAGTCCCCAAAATTAATTGTTATGACTTAAATGGGAATGGAAATCCAGATTTTATTGTAGTTAACAATTCGCCTTCCCCTCGCACTCTCTATCATATAGATCTATCATCCTCTAAAGCTGAAATTTTGTGGGAATATACCATGCCTGAAAGTAAAAAGGGTTATTTCGTGGATTTTATTTTAGGAGATTTTGACAATAATGGTATTGTTGAATTAATCGCCACCGCATATCAGGATGGCGGTAGTGATATTTTTTATGTATTTTCTACTGATGCCATAGGATTTTATGGCGACTCCCCCCTAATAACCGGATTAAAAAACATTTCTGGAATTAATAACCCCAGAAAATTATACAAAATGCAGCCTGATGCGAGCGGACAATCATTATTTTTACTTTCTCAGGGAGGCCCAAATCGAATGGTAATAATGTGTGCCTTTTTAGAAGGTGATATTATGGAAGTGGGATCCATTGGAAAAGAATTTCTAAATAACACAATAGCGCCAATTGATGTTGCTCTGGGTGATTTTGATGGAGATGGTGGCGAAGATATTTTCATTTTGGATAATGGATCTACACCAACCGGCTATTTTATTTATTCCAATGGAAATGAAAAAGAGGAGGAATTATCTAACTACCCTCACTTGAGAATTCTCCATAAAAAAGGGATAGATTTAAATTTTGATGGTAGTGATGATTTAGTAATGGTGAACAGGAACGGCGGGCTCATGAGCAATATTTGGGGTGCAGAATCCATCCCGGTTTCAAATGAGAAAATCCAAAATATTATTATTAATCCTGATAATGGCTTTGTTTATCTCACCAGCATCAGCATCGCCGGCAAAATAGGGAATTATAGCATTGACCCTCTAACCCGGGGAATTTTATCATCAGATTTTATATTCCCTGAATTTGCAGAAACGGATTACAAAACGGTGACCTCACTTATTACAACCCGACAAATTGTACTAGTCCATGATGGTAAACATCCTGAAATTTGGACCACTCCCCTGGCTATGGAATTAATTACGGATACCCCGCCTCCCATCCTAATTCAGCGGATTTATAATCGAAAACCAGATTATGTGATTAATTTGGGTGATGATTTTTCTCACTCAATCCAGTGGACGTCTTCTGCCACCTTTCGGAATTTCACCGAAAAATATATGCCAAGCGGAATGGAGTTCGATTTAGATAAACTAAGATTGGACTGGACTCCCAAACCAGAACAGTTGGGATTTCATGAACTTTCTTATAAATTAGAATTGCGGGAAAAAGGCAGTCGTGAATTAGACACAGATAATGGAAAGATATTTGTGAGCCAAATAGAAGCCCTCAGTGAAAAATCAGTTTCCTATTTAATGTATGTGAATGACCCAGTATCCCTGGAACAGGAAAAGGACAGTGTTACTATTATAAATGGTGAATTATTTGAATGGGTTATACCCGTTAATGATAAAAATGGAGATGCACAATTATCTGTTGAAATAATTAGTGGTTCAAAAAAAGCGACAATTAATTTACTTCAACCTGAGGTCATCCTGGTTCCTATTGATAATAAAATTGAGGGAGAAAATGTAGTTGAAATTGTTGCAGATGAAATTATTGATATTGAACCAGAGATTGTTGAACCTCCTATTCTTGATGTGGAAACTAAAATTGACAAAATAGAAGTTGAACCTGAAAAACAAGTTTATGTTGATACGGTTCAGACCGAATTTGAAGAATTTGCTGAAGGAAAATTAGCAGCTGAAAAGGATCCATTTAAAAAGAAAAAACAGGCATCTTCGGTTGAAGAATTTAAAACAAAAGAGGAGAAATATAGAGAAAAACTCAAAACCCATACAAAAATATTAAAGGATGGAAAAAATATATGGGTACTAAAAGATTCATTATCATTTTATGGAGATAGCTTACTCATAGAAATACCTGAAATTACTTTAGAAGATGATTTAATTGTTCCCACCCCAAATATTGATTCTTTGGTTATTTCCGAAACAATTGAGGACACAGCTATTATTCCCATAAAAATAGAAGATCCAACTATGGTGGAAACCGATTATTTGGAAATTTCTAATGCTGAATTAATAAATCATCAAGCTCAATTTTCATGGGAGCCTCATGTAAAAGCAGGGGATTATAGTTTTAAAATTACAAGCACAGATGGGTTTACTTCAGATACAACCTCATTTACAATTTCTGTACATCCCGAGATTAACTTGAATGAAAATAAAACACAGTTTACAGCCACAGTAGATCAGATGTTTCATACAACCCTTACTCTGAATCAATCACCTCGATCTGAAAAATTTGAATATCACCTGATAAATGCTCCTGAAAATATGCGGATAGATGCCGAAGGTGCAATAAATTGGGTGCCATTACCCACACAAGTGGACGATTATAATTTTGAAATAGAAGTAACAGATGGTATTGCAACTTCTACACTTCAATATAAAATTTATGTAAATGCGCCTCCGGTTATTTCATCAAGACCACAGAAAATATTCATTTTGCCCAAAGGGGGACAATTGAATTTTCCTCTGGAAAGTTTTGATTTGAACAGTAATACTGAATTAGAGTGGAAATTGCTAAAAGGTCCAAAAAAAATGACGTTGAGTCCCCAGGGAATGTTGAGCTGGAAAAGTCATGAATTAGGGCATCACCCATACGAGATTGAGCTGACAGATGGAATAGATTCTGTTCAGTGGGAAGCTTCAATTTATGTAAATACACCACCTGTTATTACCAGCAAGCCGGTTGTGTCTATACCTGAAGGGGAACGGTATGAATATCCATTATTTGCCATGGATGAAAACACAATTAGTCCCAACGATTCATTGGCTGAAAACAAAATTATTTTTTCTCTGGAACAGGGTCCGGAGGGTATGAAAATTGAGAATAATGTTTTGGTATGGGAAACCGAAGACAATCATCCCGGAGAGTATATGGCAGCTATCTCAGCAAGTGATGGCGCCCAGGATGCCATTCAAGTGTTTCCGGTATTTATAAACTCATTTCCAGTTATAACTTCTTTGGATGATGTCACAGTTAAAACTGGAGATACCCTTCGTATGCAAATTGAAGCCTATGATCCCAACCCCGAAGATTCCCTCACCTTCCATTTAGATTCATTGCGTCTAGGGTTGACTTTAGATCTCCACAGTGGAATGCTTACATGGTCACCGGAGAAATCAGATATAGGTCTTCATAAATTTATTTTGCAGGTGAAGGATGGTCACGATAATACGGGAACGGCAATTCCATTTCAAATTTTTGTCTACACACCACCCAGGCTAACATCTGAATTATCCACAGAAGCCTTTACCGGGTTGGAATATTCAGCATTTCTCACAGCTGTAGATTTATATGGAAAAAAACTCAGCAGTCCAGAATCTATTAAAATTGATACTGCATCCTTTAAGTATTACAACCTTTCGGAATATGCACATCTATTTAAATGGACGCCTAGAGATGTAGATAAAGGTAATCATGAATTAATTATAAAAATCACTGATGAATTTGGGTTTACCAAATACCATACTCATAATCTTTCAGTGTTTGATAATCCCTGTGTTCATTGTAATAATGAAGATGAAGAAGTTCCTGCCGATTCAACCGGCAACTAATTCCCCTCAATTTTTAAAACCCTAAATAGAAAGGATATTTCATAATGAGAAAATTAATATTTTTAATAACAATCCTGCTTTGTGTAGTAATATTTTCCGCCTGTCAATCCCGGGCAATATCCAGATGGACAGGTGCTGCTCTAATGTTAGAACTCCCAGACGATTTTGACCGGCCTATTTCCTTTGCGTCTGGGCGAAAAGGAGAAAAGGATTTGTTCTATTGGTCTAAAGATGGTCGAATGATTGTAAAGACCTACACCGATTGGGGACTATTAGAATCTCATATTGTCTTTGTGAATAAATAAAATGACTGAATTTTCTAGTGAAGAGAAATTGCACCATTATATGGGTATTGAAATGAATATGCAAACCTGGAATTTATTGGGTGAAAAAGACAGAACTGAACAAGATGACACACGCATGCTAAATTTTGCTAAAGCGTCATTGTATCATTGGAAGAATTCCCCAAAGTTTGAACCGGTGAATGAGCAGCGGGGCCAATGGATGATTTCCCATGTATACGCCATTTTAGGAAGGGGAGAAGAAGCTCTGGAATCAGCGCAGAAAACCATGCGCCTAACCAAACAACACAATTTTAAAGACTTTGATTTAGCCTATGCTTATGAAGCGATGGCTCGGGCTCACTCTGCTTCAGGAAATAAAGATGAATGTAATCGTTGGCTTAATAAAACCAAAGAAGCTGGCGAACTTATTGATAGTGTAGAGGACAAAAAAATATTTGAAGGTGATTTGAAGGCTGGACCCTGGCTTGGATGCTCGTTATAATATGTAAAGGGTTATGAGTGCCCCTCCACAATTTTTATCTCTTCCTTTGTCAAACAATAAAACTTATATAACGTTTTGTAAATTCTAATATCTGATTTATCAATATCATGTTTTTGTAAAAATCAATTTATAGAGTTATGCTTACTTGGAATATTTTTATTTAGTCAATAAAAAATATTCCCCAAACAATCATATTGCCGTATTTTTTCACCTCGTCATGGCACGAATTTCAGAACAAATTATTGAGCAAATCCGCAGTACGGCTGATATCATTGAAGTGGTATCCGGCTATGTACAGCTCAAAAAACGAGGTCGTAATTATTTTGGACTCTGCCCTTTTCATGGTGAAAAAACAGCTTCCTTTTCGGTGAGTCCTGAGCGGCAGATTTATAAATGTTTTGGCTGCAGTGTGGGTGGAGGAGTTATCAATTTCATCATGGAAATTGAAGGAATGGAATTTGTAAATGCAGTAAAACACCTGGCAGACCAGTATAGCATAGAACTGCAGTTAGATGAGACCACTGGGCAATCAAAAGACCTCATTACCCGGCTATTTGATATTCATACCCAGACCGCACATATCTATCTTAAAAATTTGGGAACGGAAGAGGGTAGTAAGGTATTAACACATTTAGAATCCCGCGGTCTCACTAGAGATACCATTAAAAAATTTAATTTAGGCTATAGCCTGAAACAAAAGGATGCTCTGCTTTCTGCCTTCCGTACTGAAGGTGTCGGGAGTGATGCCATGAAACAGTCTGGATTATTTATTGATACCAAAAGCGGATACATAGATCGTTTCAGGGGTCGAATAATGTTCAGTATTTCCAATTCTGCAGGCAAAATTGCTGCCTTTGCCGGGCGTGTTTTTGAATCGGATGACCCGGCTAAATATGTCAACTCCCCGGAAACGCCTATTTATAATAAAAGCAAAATTCTCTATGGCCTGCATGTAACCAAACAAAATATTCGGAATAATAATTCTGTTATTGTGGTTGAAGGTTACCTTGATTTTCTTCAGCTTTATCAATCGGGAATCCACAATATTGTGGCTGTGTCCGGGACGGCATTTACGGATCAGCATGCGCTTCAAATTAAACGATTTTGTGAAAAAGTACACTTGGCATACGATGGCGATTCTGCGGGAAAAGCCGCCGCCATTCGTGCAGGTTATGTGTTACTTCGGGCAGGTCTTTCTCCATTAATCGTAAATATCCCCGATGGCATAGACCCGGATGACTGGGTGAAACGAGATGGGAATTTACCCTTTTTGAAAGCAGTTGAAAATAATGACAATTTACTACCCTTTCACTTTCATAATTATAAAGGAGATATATCTACCACTTCTGGTAAAACTGCATTTGTGAATGAGGTCCTCATGGAAATTGTTCAAATTAAAGACCCTGTGGGCCGAGAATTGCAGGGACGGGAATTGAGTGAATTGGTTGGAGTTAGTGCGGTAAGTATTTTTCAATCACTTCACAATATGCTGGAAAAACAGAAACATAGGCAAAAATTTCAACAGAATAATAAAAGTCCAAAACCAAAAACTGAGGATAAAAAACAATTACTGGAAAATGATCTCATCCGGCTTTGTTTTGCAGAAGATATTGCTATTCGTAAATTTTTATTTGATGAGGTGAAAACAGAATGGCTGGTGACAGAACTATCTCAGAAAATATATGAGAAGGTGTATATTCATCTGCACTCAGCCAATGCTCCAGAAGCAAGCTTGATTATGGATGAACTTAAAAATGAGGCTTACCGAAATAAACTGGCTGAGCTGGTATTTGACTTGGAAAAATTAACTCCCAGTCTAAAGTCTGCTGAGGACTGTGTAACTCGATTGGAAAAAAGCTGGATAAATACTAATATCCAATGCCTGAGGGATGAATTGAAAAATGCGGAATCTGTTGGGAAGGACCCCATCCTCATAATGAAACAGATTGAAGAATTACAGAGCCGGATAAATAGCATATCGTATCAATACTCATCTGATGAATAGTCATTTAAAAATAAACCTTATTATTTCACTTTTTATTTTTTCATGCAGTGAGGATAAAACACAAATTATTTCCAATATTCCACCTGACCTTCCGAATCAAAATTATAAAATAAACCTGCATAGTAATTCGGGGTCATTCCTTGAAAGCGTGACTATCTACTGGAATGGAACTGCTGGAGTGGTTGCATTATATGATTCCGGGACACTTATTAATCCAGGCGGCAGCACCTATACATTTAATGATATGATTCCGGGTGAATTCAGGGATATTACAATCCAGGTTATTACGGTTGATTCAACTTATGTGGACAGTATCCAAATTTTCACAAGACCCGTTTACCCCGTAAGCAATTTTTGGTATGAGGTTGAAACGGTAATGCGTGGAAATGGGATCTGGGATGAGGGTGAATCTTATACAGACCTTGGAAATGGGATCTGGGACGAGGGTGAATCTTATACAGATCTTGGCAATGGAGAATGGAATGAAGGAGAATATTTCACCGATGCAAATGCTGATGGGATCTGGGACGAGGGTGAATCTTATACAGATCTTGGCAACGGAGAATGGAA
>SCKP01000064.1 GCA_004124405.1 Fidelibacterota bacterium
AAATGCAGTAATTGACTGACTTCAGTTTGAAATTTATGTTTAGACATTACTTAATTTTCCTTAATTGTGTTAATAGCAAATTGTATTAATAACAATTTAAATATCAATTAAAATATTTATGAAGGGATGTGATATACTATCTAATTTTATTCCTAATTCCGGTAATTTTTGAGAGAGCTTGATCCGTACGATAAGTTCATTGGCAATATCCCGGTAGGGAGTATCTTGAGATAATTGTGCATTATCTTGAGAAAACAAATTTACAAGAGAAAAAAGAATAATATAAATGGTAAATGTTACTGATTTCATCTTAATCATTATTATAAAAAGATTTCATATATGGTGGGAAATGGTACTTATCTTTTCTTAAAAAGGTACGCACAAATAGGTGCCTAGGCTCCGCACGTTTAGCGAAATTGTAATTTACGTTTAAAAAAATTAGCCTTTTGATGGAAGTTAAATTACCGGAATCAAGATATATAATCAAACAAAGGTCTTTCAATTTTTTTAAAAAATAATAGCCTTGATTTATGACTTTATATTGTTTCTATTTTATCTCTGAAGATAAAATTTTAATGAGCCTGTTTAGTCGGTCAATTTCTGTTTCCAGAGATATTTGCTTATCCTGCCCCTGATTTTTCTGTCGCTGAATCTTTTTCTCCATGCTATTTATTTGATCTATAAATCGTCTTTTTTCAGCAGTGAGTAATTCAAGTTTTCGGTTTTGTTCCACTAGAATAATTTTATTGATATCTAAGAGTTCTGCGCATATTGTTTCATTAGAATAATCTTCATTTTCAGAATCAGTATTTCCAAACAGAAAATCAAAAATACCTGCGGATTTTTCTTTTTCAGGTGAATCTTTTTTGGTTGATATTGAAGTAAAAGAGGGAAGAGGCTCGGAAGATATAGTGTTTTCAATTATTTCATCCTTTTCAGCTTCTTGTTTTAGAATTTCTGCTTGAGGAAAATAATTTTTATAATTGGGATTTTCAGTGCGCTTAAACTCTTTTTTTGGAAAGTACCATTTATCTTTTGTTTCTCTGCCGCAATTAGAGATAAGTAATAAAGAGGCAAATATTAAAAGTTTATGCATAGTAAAAATTAATATTAAATATGATAGTGTAGAAAGTTCTTTATAACAAACAGCCCCTAAATCAAGGGGCTGTAAAAGCAGGCTGTTAAGAAATAATATTAGCGATAAATAATTATTTAACCAGCATCAATTTTTGAATCTGAGAAATAGGCGGCCTGCCTTCGCCCAAAGCCGTAAAGTGAACAAAGTAAACACCGCTGGCTACATGACTGGCATCCCAATTAGCAGTGTATTCACCCGGTTGGATAAATTTGTTCACAAGTGTTTCTACTTTTTGTCCCCGCAAATCAAAAATACTGATTTCAAGATTACCTTCAGCCGGAATTTCATACCTTATTTGCGTTATTGGGTTGAAGGGGTTTGGATATGCTGCGAACATTGCAAATTCATTTGGCAATGGAGCAGCTTCCTCTAAACTACCTAAAAAGAAAATACCATTAGGCTGCCATTTTGGAGTTTCTGCATGCAGCGCTATCAATTCCTGGCCATTGGATTTTAATAGCTTAAAGTGGGGAGTATCATTTGTTCCGCAATATCCTGCTGTCATCATATTCCCTTCAGTGCCCATAGCCGGAATATCAACTGTTCTCCCCAGCCATTGTCTGGCACCTGTAACAGTATTTCCGCAATAACTAAATAGCCAATCACCGTTTTCAATTTCACCATTTATTAGCTTAATATCTTCCACATAATAAAATGCCTGTTGAGTAGATTGGATATAATCAAACCCATGAGGAATTTCAGTCGCCAGATAGGGATTAATCTTTCTGGATAAGGGCTCTAATGATTCTAAATTATAGCTGAAGCTGATTTCTTCATCCGTTATAATCCAATACCCATGAAGAGCTTTAAAGTCCAATAAACTGCCTTCCCAGCCTCCATCGGAGTTAACTGTGGACATACCTTCCCCTAATACTGCCAATACATTATCTTCAATTTCATCTGGCAGTCCGGCAGGTATTCCTACAGTACCTATTGAGGGGAATGAAACGAGATTTGCACCACTATGAAGATTATAAACACGGCCTGGGTCGTATGAATGACCACTTCCATCAAGCGTATCTTCCTCAGCTACTCTCATCCAATACCCGGAAGATATATCCAGGTTCATAAGTGTGCCTGTCCAATAATCTCCTTCAATAAAATACTGGGCGGATGTGGCTTCGCCAGAGATTGCGACTATATTTTCCTGAATATCCAACATAACATTACCCACAGTAACATCCTCAGGTAATACATAAAAGCTCATTAAGTTATTATATTGTGCTAGGGGAATACTGTAACTTAAATCAAGAACCAATTCATCAATATTAAATACACCGGCATTTTCATAAGGATAGTTTTCAGAGGGATATGCATCAAAATAATCACCTTCTGAATAATCATAAATCTTAAAACTGGGTAGATCGCCAGGTAATAAATACCCCTCTGAATAATCATATCCATCATCACCCATTGCCGGAACATCACAAATACCATTATTACATAAAGATGTATCCCATTGTCGTGATCCCACACATATATCCCCATTAAAAGCACCTACCCAATCTTCAGCCGTTAAGGGATTGCCAGCCATATCACTGGCTTCATAAATATAGTAGAAAGCCTGCAAGCTAGATTGATTATAAACAAATTCAAGGGGGATGCCATCGCAACTAAATCCATCTTCAGCGCCATTACCATCACACACACCGCATTCGTCAAATTCAGCGCTGCCCCCACACTCGCCTTCACAGTCAATTTCGGCAATGCAGTTGCCATAACAATCATAGTATTCTTCGGGGAGAATACAAGAACCATCATCAACTATTGCATCCAAGTAAAAATTACATGCAGCATCT
>SCKP01000068.1 GCA_004124405.1 Fidelibacterota bacterium
AGATATCTATCTCGGAGATGACCAACCTCTCATTGGCGATGTTAATGGAGATGGTGAAATAAATGTTCTCGATGTAGTTTCTTTGGTAGGAGTTATACTCAATGGGAATAATCCAAATTCTGCCTGCGATGTAAATGGAGATGGTGAAATAAATATATTAGATGTAGTTTCTCTGGTTAATTTAATTCTATCCTAACTTACTAATACTTAACTAATACCTGGATCTTTTCTAAGAGTACTTTTTTCAGAAATACATGCTACTCTTAATTATTCCTCTTTTTAAAAATATTAATTTTGGGCTATAAATTTATGTTTATCAAAAAACATTTTTTAAATATACTACGCTGGGGATTGCGGCTACATGGAATAAGTCATTTTATTGAAGTGATTTCTGCCATTAATGAAGAAGCATACATTACGGCAACTATTGCGCTTATTTTTATTTGTATTGAAATCTTAGCGAGCTTTTTTATACCCCATGAACATATACATTTCAGACCGCTAAAATCTGAAGTGCATGAAACCTGCGATGAGGATTAAGAATTATTAATTAGTTGATAAAATCAAATTGACGAGCTGCACCACATCTAAAACATTTACCATGTTATCATTATTAAGATCTGCACACTCAATATAATCCAATGCTCCTAAAACAATATTGACCAAAATTACTACATCAAGTACATTCAAAATGGTGTCATTATTCACATCCCCGCTTGTGCAAGATTCTATTATGCAGTCACCTTGATCGATACATTCGGCAATGGTATGATTTATCACCGCATCAATTTCGGGAACATTTGTAGTGGAACTTTTATACACAACTTCCATTTTATGATTTAGTATGGCATGATTATGGACCGAGAATTGGGCAGTATTAAATAGATTGAAAATTTGATTTTCATCCCCACCCTCATATATTCCATCATCAATTAGGGGGGAGGGCATGTCAGGGAAGCCAAGTCCTGCCCATTCTTGGCATGAATAAGGATTCC
>SCKP01000023.1 GCA_004124405.1 Fidelibacterota bacterium
GCTAACCCCACAAAGTTTATTTAGGAAGTGCTATTAGTTAATTACATTTAGATATGATAATAACTCCATTGCTCCCCATCCTGCTACTGAACCTAATAAAAAGTATAAAAAGTATTTGATAATTTTCTTCATTTTAGTCCTTGATTAGATATGTAAACTTAATATGGTTTGCCGAGATTTCGGCAAGTCATCTAAGTAATAATATAATTAGCCTGCGAATCATAGGGGGTTATTTAGAATTTTATGGTTTTGAAAATGCATGTATATGAGGATTTCTATTCCAAACATTTGCCAATCTTTTTTTATAAGTATTTTCAGGATTTTCTATATGATTATAAACTGCCCCAGTTTCGGTGTCAAGCAAATAAAAATACTCGTATTTATTTCCAGAGATTGCTTGATATCTACCATGCTTACTTGCTTCTACTATAACCTTTCCATCTACATTCCACTCTGTTGGTTCTTCAGGGTCTACCCACACATTTCCTGTTGCAGTATTTTTTGTCTGCCCCATAATCAGAAACATACAGGCACAGGTTAAGAATCCTATTACATAACTTTTAATGTCTTTCATTTTAATCCCCTTATTTGATACTATAACTTAATATGGTTTGCCGAGATTTCGGCGAATCATAATAGTTTCTTCATAGGGGGTTAGTTATTATTGAGTAAATATGTATTTAATGCATACAGAAACAGTCTCTGTAATGCCTTCAACGGTTACATCTGATGTTGTGCCCAATTCCCAAGAAAATTCTGTTTGATTAGAACTAATAGTATGTGGATATGGAAAACAACTTGGTGTAAAAATATTATTAACTATTACATAATCACAAGTCTGATTTAATTGTTCAACTCCTGATGTAATCTGAATTATGGTTACACTATTTCCATCAAATTCATATGTATAATCTAATTGAGTAAGTGTGGCTGTTGTAACTGTAGCATCAATTATAGATTCCCCTGTACACTCAGAATTATCAAACATCATATAGTCAGTTAAAGAATATGTGCCAGATAATGTTGTATTCAATGGGGATGTTGGGCATTTTTCACACCCAACAATAAGTAAAATAGATAATAATATTAATTTCTTCATTTTAGTCCTTGATTAGATATGTAAACTTAATATGGTTTGCCGAGATTTCGGGAAATCATCTAAATAATATAATTAGCCTGCGAATCATAGGGGGTTAGTTAATCAAACAGAAATTCCAATACCGACTTTATCGGTAGTAGAGAAGAGTTAGTGCCCTGCCCCCACAAACTGGACCAGTCTTAGAGTTAGTATTGTAGGTTAACATAATATCCATTGCTTTAATTTACGAAAGATTTATCAAATTGCTGTATTTTAGGGTAAATAGCCTCGGGAGCAGGAGGTCTATAACCAAGACTGCTATGTGGTCTAATCTGGTTATATTCCTTTCTCCATCTCTCAACGAGTACCTTTGCTTCAAATAAAGAATCAAATATTTCCCTATTTAACAGCTCATCTCTCAGTTTTCCATTAAACGATTCATTATACCCATTCTCCCAGGGAGAACCAGGTGTAATAAATAATGTCTTAACACCTACAGCCTTAAGCCATTCTCTCACCTTTAAAGCTGTAAATTCACTGCCATTATCACTTCTTATATGCTCAGGTATAGGGCGAGATGTAAACAGATCAGCTAAAGTATCTAATACCTGATCTGATTTTAAACTTCTAGCAACAGGTATTGCCAAGCACTCTTTGGTAAATTCATCTATGAGTGTGAGCATCCTGAATTTTCTTTTATCATGAGTATAATGCTGTACAAAATCATAGCTCCAGACATGGTTTGGATATAAGGGTCTTAATCTAACACAAGAGCCATCATTGAGCCATAATCTACGTCTTGGTGGCTGTTTCTTGGGTATTTTAAGTCCTTCTATTTTCCATAATCTCTCGACTCTTTTATGATTTACCATAAAACCTTCTCTTTTTAGCATTGCTGTAATTCTTCTATATCCATATCTACCATAATCTGATGCTAAGGCTACCATTCTATCTCTTAATAGCTCCTCATTTGGATCTTTGGTTGGGATATAATTATAGCTGCTTCTTGCAATACTAAGTATTTTGCATGCCCGACGAATTGATACTTTGACCTTCTCAGTAACATGATTAATTACTTTCCTTCGTTTCGCCGGGCTTAGAAGTTTTTTGATTCAAGGTTTAATGTCTCCTTTAATACCTGTATATCCAGCTCTTTATCAGCAACAATCTTTTTGAGTTGCAGGTTCTGTTTTTCTAGATGTTTAAGTCTTTTGGCTTGATCTACTCTCATGCCACCATATTCTCTTCGCCATTTATAGTATGTCTGATCTACTATACCAATCTGACGGGTAGCTTGGGATATACTCTTCCCCTGGCTGATCATTACCTCTGCTTCTCTTAATTTCCTGATTATCTGTTCTGGGGTGTACCGTTTACGTGTCATATTATCTATTCCTTTCTTTTTCCACAACTACTAACTTAACACTTGGTACAACTTTGGGGGGGCAGGCCAATTGAAAATGGATTTTACAAATTATCCCTGAATATAGTTACCACTTTTAATACTGAGCAATAAAACGGTGAGAGAATTCAGAACTGACGCATATTCCAATCGGAGCATTTTCCGTTTTTGTTTTAATACTGCTTTCCGAAATTTATCTTTAAAACCATCTAATTTCATGAGGGTAAATTCTTTTTCCAATTCATGCCAGGTATTATAAATCTTTTTGGATTGTTCCTGTGCATTCTGGATTTTTTGACGGTAAGTAGATTCAATCCGATTAGGGATTTTATGGTATTGGAGCTGCATAGATTCTTTCAATCCTTGAAAGCGGGCTTTTAAAATTTGATATTCTTCCACCTTTCGCAATTCAGTAGTTAAACCAAACCATGAAAGGAATTTAATAGCCCATTTCCCGGGATCAAAATCGTACCAGCGAATTCCATTACGGTAATCCCATTGAAATTTATGATGGAAATTATGGAATCCTTCACCAAAGGTAAAATAGGCTACCCACCAGGCATCCCGAGCGGTACTTTCTGGTTCAAAGGGTCGCTTACCGATGAAGTGGCATAGAGAATTGATAAAGAATGTAAAATGGTGAACCAGGGTTACACGTAAAAACCCACCCCAAAGTAATCCGCCTAGGGGCCTACCGTAATAAGCACCAATAGCCATAGGTAGAATAAATGAAAGTCCAATTGCTATGGGCCAATAATATTTGTATTGAAACATGACAATACTATTCTTTTCAAGATCATGTACTCCTTTGATTTCAGCGGGCCTTGCTTCCACAACCCAACCAATATGGGCATGAAAAAAACCTTTAGTAATACTGTACGGATCCTCTTTTGTATCAAGTTTATTATGATGGGTGCGGTGGTCAGAACACCACTTTAGAATGGTATTTTGTAAAGCAGCTGATCCACAGAGCATAGCAATAAATTGAATAGCAGGATGTACCTTGAAGCTTCGATGTGCAAAGAGCCGATGATAGCCAAAAGTGATTCCCATTCCTGCAATCCACCAACCGGTGAGCATTACAATTGGTTCATGCCATACTACGCCATTGAGGTAGCTATAAGCAAGCGTCCCAAAAATCCCAATAATAGGGATAAGGGTCAGCACCAATACCATTGACCAGTTATATTTCTTATTCATAATTATTCTCCGAAAAAACAGTACTAAATTTACATATTAAATCTTATTTCAAGCCATAATTCTTCCAATTCAATGTTAACAAAATGTATCAAGGGATATTTAAACAATCTAAATTATCTACGTGTTTAGAATTCAAAAAATCGCAATTCTGATAATTAACCTGTTTTTAAGTGCCTGTATTTCGAATCCGCCAGAAGAAATTAATTCGATTTATCCCAAAGCCTGGAATACTTTTACAAATCAGATTGCTGGTTATTCTCTTTCCTACCCTATAGAGTTTGAAGTGGATGAAAGCAGGGATGGAAAGGATGTCATATTCAGGTTTGACAGCTATCCCATTATCGCTGTGAATTATGTTGATTCTGCAGAAGGGAGGACCAGGGGGTTATGGGTAAAACATGAACCCGTAGATAATATTAAACTCGATGGTATTTCAGGGAAAAAATATGAATACACTCATTACGATGCTATCTTTGGTATGGAAGTACAATCCTGGGTCGTTTCCCATAGAGGTAAATTCCTCGGACTTGAAATTAGAAAAACCGGTGAACTTGGTACAATTCTTAAAAAAGTTAGAAATTCCTTTAAAATTATAAGCTTCTAATGCTTCTTTTATGTAGGGAGATCCCCACATAAAAACCAGAGAATTACCTATACCCTGATATATTCAATAATATATATATTTCCCTATCTTGTCACCTAGGAAACTCCTCTTCAAGATAGTTACTGGTGGCTGGACATAGTTGTTGTGCATATTATGTTAACCCTGTTGGTGCAGCTTAATTTATTCTGGGACTAACTTTGTGAGCATAATATCAGACAAGCCGGGGGTAATCAATCCCCGGTTTGTTTTTTACCTTGAGATATTTTGTATAATAACTTATGTCTAGCGGTTTTACAAGGGGCTATTATATTGGTGGAAAGTAGTAATTTAAAACTTGAGCAAAAAACGAAATAAAATAGAGCGTTGGCTGAATCGTCATAATCATACAATGGAATTTATCCGAACATTGGTTGCCATTACAATATTATTACTTCAAGTTGTAATTCTCATACGGTTATTTTGGGAATAACAAAGTGGACCTCCTCAGCTTGTTCTTAATATGGAAACAATCACTTGATTGAATTCTTAAATATTAATTCCTTTTTTAATCCCAATTCAAATCAATCATGGAAGTTGATTGCAAAAATAGGTATGGTTCTTATTGGAATAGGGTTGCTCATTTTTATTCTGAAAGAATTAATTATTGGAGTCCTATCGGCAGTTTTTATTGGGTTTGGTGTATATTGCCTTTTTGCCGCATATAATGTATGGAATTCCAACAGATTTTAATATTTTCTGATTTGATTTCAAAAAATAACAACAACTACTAATATATTATCCTCATCCAAAATGATCAGGGGGGGGGGTGATGAAAGGGCAATAGCCCTATACCCCTTCAATTACGGGCTGGAAGATTTAGCGAATCTGTGAAATTTCAGAATCTTTAGATTTTTCTTCTACCAGCACCGAATCTGCCACGTTGATTATAACTTCTTCAGATAAAAGGGTGGTATATTCTGAACCCTTCCATTGGAAGCTGCTATCTGAGCCCAGGCATTGGCGAAAATAACCAAATGCTTCTGAGAAGGAGAGCAAATCCGTATCCATTTTTTCCAATACACAGGAATTCATGGATGAGAGTTCTATTTCTAACTCTACCTCATCCAATGTTTCAGCTTCAGAAGCACCTTCATTGATAAAATCCATTGGCTGTTCTTCAATTTGAAGGGGAGCGATTTCCCCAATAACTACCGCTTCACTTTTTGAGGATTCATTTGAATGGCTAAAAAAATAAACCACTCCAATAAAAATGGTGCTAACCAGGGCTATTGTTATTTTTTCTTTCATGGGCTTTCCTTTCGTTTTGATTTTGAGATACTTCTAATAAATTGGTGCCAGCTTTAATTGTTCCATAAATTATCCTACTCACTTACTAAAGAATGTTAAAATGACCTGCATCCAAAAAGAAATTACCATTAGCAGCAAACCCCGGGGATTTCACTCAATCACCAATGAAGTGGTCTCCCAATTTCCTGAAATTGGGGAATTACAGAATGGCATCTGCCAGATTTTCATCAAGCATACATCTGCTTCCCTTACCATTAATGAGGATGCCGATCCCACCGTTAGATTAGATTTTGAATCCCACTTTAATGAATTAGTCCCAGAAAACCAATCCTACTATCAGCATACCTTTGAAGGCTCTGATGATATGCCCGCCCATTTGAAAGCATCTATTCTAGGTTCGTCTGTACAAATACCCATTACCAATGGCAAACTGAATATGGGCACCTGGCAGGGGATTTATCTCTGTGAACACAGAAATCATACTGGTTCCAGAAAGTTGGTACTCACCATTTGGGGTGAAAGATTGGTGAAATGAAAATCTACATCTTTTCTAATTCGGTGAAATTTGTCTTAAATTAAAAGCCTGTTCATTTTGTGATTTATTAGTAAAAACAAAGCTTAAAGACTTCATTAAACTTTCGAAACGCAATATTTATGTCTGCAGATAATGAAATAATTTTTCAGGAAAAAATTGATGCCGGACTCAAAATCGAGCCCAAGGACTGGATGCCGGATAAATACCGCAAGCACCTTATTCGGCAGATATCACAGCATGCCCATTCGGAAATTATCGGCATGCAGCCCGAAGGCAACTGGATTACCCGGGCTCCTACCCTCCGGGCCAAGATGGTGCTCATTGCCAAGGTCCAGGATGAAGCCGGTCACGGCTTATACCTCTACAGCGCAACTGAAACATTGGGAATTACCCGTAATGAATTAATCCAACAACTTCAGACTGGCAAAGCAAAATATTCCAGTATCTTTAATTATCCCACCTTAAGCTGGGCGGATATGGGCGCCATTGGCTGGCTGGTGGATGGGGCAGCAATTGTGAACCAACAATCTTTACGCAGAACTTCCTACGGTCCCTATTCGAGAGCCATGGTTCGAATCTGCAAGGAAGAGAGTTTTCATCAACGCCAGGGCTATGAGATCATGTCTAAAATGTCAAATGGAACACCGGAGCAGCAGGAGATGGCACAGGATGCCTTGAATCGCTGGTGGTGGCCATCCCTCATGATGTTTGGTCCACATGATTCAGAGTCAGCTCATACTTCAAATGCCATGAAATGGAAAATTAAACGAGAAACCAATGATGATTTACGTCAGCTTTTTGTAGATCGAACGGTGAAACAAGCGGACCTGATTGGACTAGAAATTCCAGATCCCAAATTGAAATGGAATCCTGAAACCAAACACTATATTTTTGGTGAAATTGACTGGGATGAATTTTGGGAAGTTGTGAATGGCAACGGATTTTGTAATAAAGAACGAATTAATAACCATATAAACTCTCATGAAGAAGGCCAATGGGTACGGGAAGCTGCTTTGGCATATTCAGAAAAAACACAAAATGGAGTCGGAAATGAGTGAAAATAATCTGCCAATATGGGAAGTATTTATCCAGCCAAAAACTGGCGCACCCTTCCAGCATGCTGGAAATCTACATGCTACGGATGAAGAAATGGCTTTGCAAAACGCACGTGAACTTTACACGCGCCGCCAGGAAGGCACCTGTATCTGGGTGGTAAAAACGGAGCACATCGTTTCCTCCAGTCCGGAAGATCAGACATCATTCTTTGATCCAGCCGATGATAAGGTGTACCGCTATCCTACTTTCTTTAAGGTGTCGAAAAAGGTGAAGGGGCTTTAATGGCAAAAGATTTGTTATATCAATATGTTTTGGCCCTGGGAGATGACGCCTTGATTTTAGGCCAAAGATTATCCCAGTGGGCATATAAGGGGCCATTTCTGGAAGAGGACATCGCCCTGAGCAATATTTCTTTGGATATGTTTGGCAGGGCTAATTTACTCCTAGAATATGCTGCATCTATAAAGGGGAATAACGCCACAGCTGATGAATTGGCTTTTAAACGTAATGAACGAGAATTTAGCAATCATATTCTCTGCGAACAACCTAATGGAAATTTTGCTGATACTATGGTGCGCCAGTTTTTTCTGGATGCATTTTATAAATTATTTTTGCAGAAATTGACAAACAGTAAGGATGAGCAATTATCAGGCATTGCCCAAAAATCCATAAAGGAAACCACCTATCATTTACGGCATTCTTCAAAATGGATCATCAGATTAGGAGATGGCACGGCGGAAAGCCATGCAAAGGTGCAATCAGCAATTGATAATCTTTGGATGTTCACCAATGAATTATTTGAGATCAATGAGATTGATAAGGAAATGGTGAAGGAGAAAATTGGCGTGGATTGTTCATCAATAAAATCTGAATGGGATAAAATTATTGATGATGTGCTTGCTGAAGCCACCCTGAGAAGACCTGAGAATACTCACATGATCTCTGGCGGCAGAGAAGGAATTCATACGGAACATTTGGGACATTTATTGTCAGACATGCAGTATCTTCAGCGTGCCTACCCGGATGCCAAATGGTAAAGGAAATTTTCACCGAATCAATTTGGGAATTATTAAAGACTATTCCCGATCCTGAAATTCCAGCAGTATCAATAGTGGATTTAGGAATCGTACGGAATGTAGAATTTGATAACAATAAACTCAATATTACCATCACCCCAACCTACAGCGGCTGCCCGGCATTTTCCTTTATGAAGGAGGAAATCATTCGTCATTTAGAATCAGAAAATATTACCAATTACCAGATTAAAACTTCCTTAGCGCCACCCTGGACAACGGACTGGATGAGTAATGATGTGAAATCAAAGTTGAAGGAAGCCGGAATTGCTCCACCTTCCCATGAGGTTGTTTGTCCTCAATGTGATTCTCAAAATGTACAGTTAATAAGTGAGTTTGGATCTACATCCTGTAAAGCCCTCTACAAATGCAAAGAGTGCAGTGAAATATTTCATCATTTTAAGCAGATTTAATTTAAATGATACAATTTGAAAAAATAGATGCAGTAGGGAAAATAACCCTCAACCGATCGGAGAAGTATAATTCTTTTGTGCGGGAAATGGCATTGTCATTACAAAGCACTTTAAAAAATTGTGCCAATGATGATTCCATTCGCTGTATCCTTATTACTGGTGCGGGAAAAGCATTCTGCGCCGGGCAGGATTTAAAGGAAGCTATGGATCCAAAAGGTCCGGGAATCGAGCAAATTGTACGGGAGCATTATAATCCTATTATCAAAAAAATCAGAGAAATTGAGAAGCCAGTCATCGCAGCGGTAAACGGCGTGGCTGCCGGTGCCGGTGCCAATTTGGCATTGGCTTGTGATATTGTGGTGGCATCCCAATCTGCAAACTTTATTCAGGCCTTTAGTAAAATTGGTTTAATTCCAGATAGTGGCGGTACCTACTTTCTTCCCCGTTTAATTGGACTTCCCAAAGCTACAGCTATAATGATGACAGGGGAATCGGTGAGCGCTGAAAAAGCTGAAAAAATGGGAATGATCTATGCCGTTTATAAGGATACTGAGTTTGAATCAAAATCATTGGAGTTGGTTAAATTCATTTCTGAAATGCCTACCAAGGGATTGGGATATACCAAAAAATTGCTGAATCATTCCCTCAATAATTCTCTGGAAGAACAGTTGGATTTAGAAGCCGAAATTCAGGCGCTATCAGCCAAGTCCGAAGATCATAAAGAAGGCATCCAGGCCTTTTTGGAAAAACGACCTCCAGTATTTACCGGTAAATGAGCCTATTAGTATCAGTTATTGGGGCTGGCGCTATGGGTTCCGGTATTGCTCAGGTGGCAGCATCAAATGATAGTGCGGTTACTATTGTTGATTCCTCTCCACAGGCATTAGAAAATTCCCAATCCAAACTAAAGTCAATTCTCAATCGTTTGGTGGAAAAGAGGAAAATTAATAAAGAAGAATCTCAACATATAATTTCCAATATTAATTGGAGTTCAGAAATGAATGAGATTTCTAATAGCAATTTGGTTATTGAAGCCATAGTTGAAAATATGGAGATCAAACAGATTTTATTTTCCCAAATGGAATCATTGGTTTCAGATGACTGTATTTTGGCAACCAATACCTCTTCACTTTCAGTGGCTGGAATCGCCTCTGTGTGTAATAATCCATCCAGAATCATGGGCATCCATTTTTTTAACCCAGCGCCGCTTATGAAATTGGTGGAAGTTATTCCCACCAATGAAACAGATGGAGATTTATTAAAAGAGGTGAAATCAATTTTGGAGGGTTGGGGAAAAACGGTAGTAACTGCTAAAGATACTCCCGGTTTTATTGTGAATCGGGTGGCTCGTCCATTTTATGGTGAAGCCCTGAAAATTTATGAAGAAGGTATTGCTGATTTTGCCACCGTTGATTGGGCCATGAAAAAGTTTGGCGGGTTTCGTATGGGTCCCTTTGAGCTCATGGATTATATTGGAAATGATGTGAACTACTCTGCTACCAAAGCGGTGTATGATGGAACCAACCATGATCCACGCTATAAGCCCTCCGCCACACAAAAGAAATTGATGGACGAAGGATTGCTGGGCAGGAAATCCGGTAAAGGTTATTTTGATTATTCAGAGAATGCGGTTAATCCTGAACCCCAAAAAAACGAGGAATTAGGCAGAAAAATATTCAAACGGATTTTAGCTATGCTCATTAATGCGGCGGTTGATGCTTTGAACGAGTCCATTGCAACCCGGGATGATATTGATACTGCCATGAAAACAGGAGTAAACTACCCCAAAGGATTATTAAAATGGGCGGATGAAATTGGTTTAAATTCACAAGTTGCCCAATTAAAAGAGCTCCATTCCAAATTTGAAGATGACCGTTATATTGCCAACCCATTGCTGATAAAAAAAGTAGAAGAAAGCGGAACTTTTTATTAATGCATAAACCAGAAAATATTGTTGATGCAATGTACCAAAACGATGCCTTCAGCCAATGGCTGGGTATTGAGGTTATTGAGGTAAAAGACGGTTATTGCGAATTGAAAATGACCGTCCGAGAAGAGATGCTCAACGGATTTCAAATCGCCCATGGCGGAATCGCTTATTCTCTGGCTGACAGCGCCCTGGCATTTGCCTCAAATTCTCATGGCAGAAAATCTTTATCGGTGGAAACGTCTATTTCTCATTTGATGTCAGTGAAAGAAGGGGATGTCATCACGACTGAAACCAATGAAATTTCTCTATCACATAAAATAGGAGTTTATCTCATCAGTATCAAAAATCAGAATGACAAGGAAGTAGCAATATTCAAAGGCACTGTTTACCGCAGCTCTAAAGAGTGGTTCCCGGAGGATGAATGAGTAAAAAACACACCTTTATAATTGATGCAGTCCGCACCCCAATTGGTTCATTTGGTGGAACGCTTTCGCCAGTTCGTACCGATGATTTAGCTGCTCATGTGATTCGTGCATTAATGGATCGCCATGATTTTGATCCAGCGGAAATTGATGATGTGATCATGGGTTGTGCCAATCAAGCGGGAGAAGATAACCGCAATGTTGCTCGTATGGCATTATTGTTAGCCGGACTTCCATTTTCAGTTTCTGGTGAAACGGTAAACCGGCTCTGTGCATCGGGGATGTCCGCTGTTATACATGCCCATCGTGCAGTTCAAACAGGTGATGGTGATCTGTTTATTGCCGGCGGAGTAGAGCACATGACTCGTGGTCCCTGGGTAATTTCCAAGGCATCAAAACCATTTGGCAGAGATTCGAAAATGGAGGATTCCAGTTTTGGCTGGCGTTTCATCAATCCCAAAATGCAGGAAATTTATGGTACGGAGGGAATGGGGCAGACTGCAGAAAATCTGGCTGAGAAATATAATATTAACAGGGATGACCAAGATGCCTTTGCCCATCATTCCCAGATGAAAGCGGCTTTGGCACAGAAAGAAGGAATTTTTGAGAATGAGATTATTCCCATTGAGATTTCCCAACGCAAAGCCGACCCCATTATTTTTAAAGATGATGAATTTTTAAAACCACACACCTCACTTGAAGGATTGGCAAAACTCAAACCAGCCTTCAAAAAGGAGGGCACAGTTACAGCGGGTAATTCATCAGGACTCAACGATGGTGCCGCAGCCATGCTCATAGCCTCAGAAAATGGAGTTAAAATGCACAATTTGAATCCGTTGGCTCGCATTGTCGCTTCAGCAGTAGTGGGGGTGGAGCCTCGCATCATGGGAATTGGTCCGGTGCAAGCTGCCAAAAAATCCTTAGGCAAAGCAGGATTGACCATGGATGAAATAGATCTTATCGAATTAAATGAAGCCTTCTCGGCTCAGTCCTTGGCATGTATTAGAAAATGGGGATTGGCAGATGATGATGCCAGAATAAATCCTAATGGAGGTGCGTTGGCATTGGGGCATCCACTAGGAATGACGGGAACTCGAATACTGCAAACAGCTGCCCTTGAGCTCCGGAGAAAGCAGAAAAAATATGCCCTGGTTACCATGTGTGTAGGTGTGGGACAGGGCTATGCTGTTATTATTGAAAATATTAAATGATTATTAGTCATGAATAAATTAATAAATGAATTTGATGAAATTATACGGTGGCCAAAAAAACCATCTGATAAAAAGATTGTAATTAATTGGTTATCTAATAAATTTAATGGTGAAATAAAATATTCTGAAAAGGAAGTAAATGAGATAATAGACCGACATCATTCATTTAATGACATTGCACTTTTAAGAAGAGAGTTGATTTCTAGAAAATTCCTAAGCAGAAAAGATGACGGATCTAAGTATTGGAAAACAAATAAATGATTTACGAATTTAATGGATATAAGCCTATTGTTCATGAAAGTGCATTTGTACATGAGCTTGCAGCAGTCACTGGTAATGTAATCATTGGCGAGAAAGTGTATATTGGCCCTGGGGCTGCTATTCGGGGGGATTGGGGTGAGATCAAAATCAGTGATGGATGCAACGTACAGGAAAATTGTACTATCCATGTTTTTCCCGGGAAATCTGTATTATTGAAATCAGGCGCCCATATTGGACATGGAGCCGTCATTCATGGGGGGAATATTGGTAGAAATACCCTTATTGGAATGAACTCCGTTGTGATGGATGATGCAGAAGTGGGGGACGAATGCATCGTGGGTGCACTCTGCTTTATTAAAGGGGAGATGAAAATCCCAAACCGGAAATTGGTGGTAGGAAGTCCGGCAATAATAAAGGGGGACATTTCTGATGAGATGATTGCCTGGAAATCCGGCGGTACCAAACTGTATCAGCAGCTTCCAGAAGACTGTTATAAAACACTTCAAGAATGTGAACCACTCCGGGAAATACCTGCAGACCGACCACCTCAAATAACCAATTTTAAACCGTGGAAAGAGACAAAAAAATGATGAACTACCAAAATTATGCAATGGGGAAATGGGTCAGTGGCGATGGTGATGGCACCCCTCTTTTCAACGCCATAACTGGAACAGAAATAGGCAGCGCTAATAGTAAAGGTTTAGATTTCGGTCAAATGATGGATTATTCCCGCAAGGTTGGCAGTCCTACCCTGAGAAAAATGACCTTTCAACAGAGAGGGTTGATGCTGAAAGCTTTAGCGTTGCATTTGCATGGCATTAAGGGAAAATTTTACGATTTGAGTGCTGCCACTGGCGCCACCAAAATTGATTCATGGATTGACATTGAAGGGGGAATCGGTAATCTTTTTGCTTATGCGTCATTGCGAAAACAATTCCCCGATCTTCCCTTTTATGTGGATGGTGAGGCCGCAAAACTTTCTAAAAAAGGAACATTTATTGGTCATCATATTATGGTGCCGAAGGAAGGGGTGGTCATCCATATCAATGCCTTCAATTTTCCTATATGGGGTATGCTGGAAAAAATTGCGGTAAATCTCATGGCAGGCATGCCCGCCATTGTAAAACCTGCCACTCTCACTTGCTATTTGACAGAACTTATGGTACGGGAAATTATTGCCACTGAAATTTTACCGGAAGGGGCTTTGCAGCTTATCTGCGGTTCTGCCAATGGAATTTTAGATCATATCACCTGCGAAGATGTGGTGACCTTCACCGGTAGTGCATCTACTGGACAAATGCTTAAATCCAACCCCAAAATTATTGAAGAAGCGGTACCCTTTAATATGGAAGCGGATTCATTAAATGCCTCCATTTTAGGTGAAGACGCTACACCGGGGACGGCAGAGTTTGACCTGTTTATCAAAGAAGTACAGAGAGAGATAACGGTTAAGGCGGGTCAAAAATGTACCGCCATCCGGAGAATTATTGTTCCAGAAAAATTGGTGGAGGATGTTCAATCAGCATTGAGTAGTCGCTTATCCAAAACCGTCATTGGCGATCCGTCAGTTGAGGGGGTTCGCATGGGCTCTTTAGCCGGACAGCCACAGGTAAGGGAGGTTACTGAAAAAGTAAATTTATTGGCAAAATCTCAGAAAATCATTTTTGGGGATTTAAACGAATTTGAAGTAATCGGAGCTGATAAAACCAAGGGTGCCTTTATTTCTCCCATCCTGTTTTTAAATGACAGTCCCTTTGAAAAAACGGACTGCCACAATATTGAAGCATTTGGTCCAGTTTCCACCATTCTCCCCTATAAAAATTTGGGCGAAGCCATTGAATTATCCCGTATGGGTAAAGGCTCATTGGTATGTTCCATTGTTACGGCAGATGATAATATTGCCAAGGATTTCGTCATGGGAGCCGCTTCCATGCATGGTCGAATTTTGGTGCTGAACAGTGACTGCGCACAGGAAAGTACGGGCCATGGTTCTCCCATGCCGCTGCTCACTCACGGTGGTCCCGGCAGAGCTGGCGGTGGAGAAGAAATGGGAGGCAAACGGGGTATTATGCATTATTTGCAGCGCACTGCTATTCAGGGGCATCCCACCACAATCACTGCATTGACCAATCAATATCAATATGGGGGAAAACAAACAAAGTCAACTCCCCATGTGTTCCGTAAACATTTTGAAGAAATTGAAATTGGTGAAACGGTAACAACGGATACTCATTTAGTAACTTTGGAAAATATTGAAGATTTTGCTGAAATCAGTGGTGATAAGTTTTATGCCCACATGGATGAAAACGCTTTGGAGGGTACCATCTTTACAGAACGAGTTGCCCATGGATATTATATCTTGTCCAGAGCAGCCGGCCTTTTTGTAGATCCTCCCAAAGGTCCGGTATTGCTGAACTATGGAATTGATGAATGCCGCTTCACCAAACCCGTTTATCCCGGAATGACTATTGCGGTTCGCTTTACTGTAAAAGAAAAAGTGGATCAGGAAAAACGATCCCAAGATGACATTGCTAAGGGTATTGTGAAGTTCCTGGTGGATGTATATGATGATGAAGGTGAAACAGTCATGTTGGCAACTATATTAACTATGATTAAAAAGAAAAATCAGGATTAAATTATGAATCCCTATGTGAAATTAGACGTTGAAAATAGAATTGGAACCATCGAATTTTTCCATCCCCAGAGCAATTCACTCCCTGGAGAAATTCTCCAAAAGCTGGCAGAAACCATAACTGAAGTGGGAAACAATGGTAAAGTTTTGGTGGTTATTTTAAAATCTGGTGGAGATAGAGCTTTCTGTGCTGGCGCATCATTTAATGAATTACTGGCAATAGAAAATGAAACCCAGGGGAAGCAGTTTTTCTCTGGATTTGCCAATGTAATCAATGCAGCCCGGAAATGCCCAAAGTTCATTATTGGTAGAGTTCAGGGGAAAGCAGTAGGTGGAGGCGTGGGTATGGCTTCTGCTACGGATTACTGTTTTGCCACCCAATTTGCATCCGTCAAACTCAGTGAATTAGCCATCGGTATTGGCCCATTTGTGGTAGGACCCCCCATTGAACGAAAAATTGGTCCATCGGCTTTTAGTCAACTTACCATTAATGCCACCCATTGGCATTCAGCAGAATGGGCCAGAGAAAAGGGACTCTTTGCAGAGGTCTATGACTCCGCTGAAGAAATGGATACAGCAATTCTAACGTTGGCTGAAAAATTGGCAGCGTCTAATCCGGATTCAATGCGGGGATTGAAACAAGTCATGTGGGAAGGCACAAATCACTGGGATAGTTTATTATTAGAGCGAGCTGCCATGAGCGGCACGCGGGTACTATCTGAATTCACAAAAAAAACGTTGGAAAAACTTAAAAAAGGGTAGATGGCTCCCCAAAATAATACTGTTCCAGCAGAAGTTCTCTCCAAAGCTTATGAACTCATGTACACCGCTAAAGCTATGACGGATATTTATGAGGAGAATAAGGATGTAGCATCCAAGTATGTGCATGCTACATCTAGGGGACATGAAGCCATTCAGATTGCCGTAGGGATGCAGCTTGAATCCCAAGATTGGGTAGCGCCCTACTATCGAGACGATGCCCTGCTGCTCGGTATTGGTATGACCCCCTACGAACTCATGCTGCAATTACACGCCAAGAAAGATGACCCCTTTTCAGGAGGCAGATCCTACTATTGCCATCCCAGTTTACGGCGGAATGATAGGCCTAAAATTCCCCATCAATCATCTGCAACGGGTATGCAGGCAATTCCCACAACAGGGGTAGCAATGGGCATCCAATATCTAGAAAAAGAGAAGTTGGCCAAAGACAAATCTGTAGTAGTCTGTTCAATGGGAGACGGCTCAATTACAGAAGGGGAAGTCTCCGAAGCATTCCACATGGCGGCGTTGAAACAATTTCCAATTCTCTATTTAATTCAGGATAATGGTTGGGATATTTCTGCCAGCGGTAATGAAATTCGAGCCAATGATATCGTGGATTATGTAAGGGGCTATGGTGGAATTGAAGTGTTAGAAGTTGCCGGAAATAATTTTAGTGAGTCCTATTTAGCCATCCAGAAAGTCATAAAAACTATGCGGAAAGAGCGACGTCCATTTCTAGTTCATGCCAATGTGCCCTTGTTGAACCACCATACTTCGGGAGTTCGCATGGAATGGTATCGAAATGATTTAGAGGAACATCAGAAGAGAGATCCTCTTCCTATTCTCAAAAAGCAATTAGAAGAAAGTGGAATCAAGTCCTCCGAAATTGAAAAAATTGAGAAACAGGTATTACAGAATGTGAAAGGGGATTTCAATAAAGCAGTTCAAGCGGCTGACCCCGATCCAGAAGAATTGTTTGAAAATATTTTTCATCCCACTCCCATTACGGAAGAAAAAGGAGAACGCAACCCAGAAGGATCAGCCCCAACTATTATGGTGGACTGTGCCCTATTGGCCATCAAAGAACTTATGGAAGATAATCCGGAATGCCTATTGTATGGGCAGGATGTTGGTAAGCGTTTGGGAGGCGTATTCCGGGAAGCGGCAACATTGGCTGATATTTTTGGGGATAATCGTGTTTTCAATACTCCCATCCAGGAAGCGTTTATAATTGGTAGTACAGTGGGGATGTCCGCTGTGGGCTGCAAGCCCATTGTGGAAGTACAGTTTGCCGATTATATCTGGCCGGGATTGAATCAATTATTTACGGAGGTGAGTCGCTCCTGCTATCTCTCCCGAGGTAAGTGGCCGGTGAGCTGTATCATTCGGGTGCCCATAGGTGCCTATGGCAGTGGTGGCCCCTATCATTCATCTTCTGTGGAGTCAGTTCTGGCAAATATCAGGGGAATCAAAATTGTGTATCCATCAAATTCTGCTGATATGAAAGGGCTCATGAAGGCTGCCTACCATGATCCAAATCCGGTGGTAATGCTGGAACATAAGGGACTGTACTGGAGCAAAATTAAAGGGACTGAGTCAGCTATTTGCCCGGAGCCGGCACGTGATTATATTCTCCCCCTTGGAAAAGGGAATGTAGTGTTGGCCGCAGAGGCATCGCAGATTGAATCAGGGAATTCTCTTGCCGTCATTACTTATGGCATGGGAGTTTATTGGGCAAAATCAGCAGCGGATAAATTTTCTGGACAGGTAGAAATTATTGATTTGAGAACCATTTTTCCACTGGATGAGGAATTGATTTTTGAAACGGTAAATAAACACAGCCGTTGTGTAGTGGTTACGGAAGAGCCTAAAGAGAATTCATTTGCCCAGGCATTGGCTGGACGAATCCAGGAGAAATGTTTTAGTAATCTGGATGCGCCTGTTTCTGTTGTTGGAGCGGAAAATGTTCCGGCAATTCCCTTAAACTCAATTTTAGAAGAACGGTATTTACCCAATGGAAAAAAAGTGGCTGAAGCAATAAAAAGTTTATTATCATTTTAAAAACCGTTAAAAAGTTTATGATGATTGTTATTTTTATTAATCCAGGGCTATGGAATGTTTAATAGGGAAAACCATTTTAATGGTTCCCAAAGGAAATTAACTTATTTTAATGATAGTGAGAATTCTTCTATATTTAATATCATCCAAGGGCAAGACATAATTTATAATTAACAAATAATAAATTAAAAATAATGGCATTTTTATCAAAAGAATGGAACGGCACAGAATATTTCCCCATTCATGATTTTCATCATGTGGAATATCTGGTAGGCAACGCCAAACAGGCGGTTCATTATTACAGATCTGCCTTTGGATTTGAACCCCACGCTTATTGTGGGCCTGAAACGGGCGTTCGGGATAAAGTTTCATATGTGCTAAAAAAGAATCGCCAATTCTTTGTGTTTACCACTCCCCTGAATTCAGATCATCCCGGTTCTGATTGGCTGAAAAAACATGGCGATGGAATTTATGATATCGCCTTCTCTGTAGATTGTGACCAAACAGCTTATGAGTCCTGTTTATCAAGAGGCGCTGAAGGAGTTGATGAACCTACCATCACCAAAGATGACAATGGTGAATATGGCCAGTCCTCCATTAAAACCTATGGGGATACTATTCATTCCTTTATTTACGATTCAAATTACTCTGGATTATGGGCACCGGGATTTGCAGCGTTAAATCTTCCGGACATAACCTGCCCCGATACGGCTCTCATTACCATTGACCATGTAGTAGGAAATGTAGAAACAGGCAAGATGGATGAGTGGCAGGAATTTTACGAAAGAATTTTTGGATTTACCACTTTCGTTCGTTTTGATGAAACGGATATCAGTACGCAGTATTCATCCCTGAAATCTATTGTGGTTCGTTCAAAAAATTGGCGGGTAAAACTCCCCATTAATGAACCGGCCAGCGGGATTAAAAAATCCCAAATAGAAGAATATCTGGATTTTAACGAGGGTGCCGGTGTTCAGCATCTGGCAATCTTAACCGATGATATAATAAAATCCATCACAGCTTTGCGGGCAAATGGCGTAGACTTTCTGGATGTCCCGGATACCTATTATGACAAACTTGAAGATAGGGTGGGACCCATTGATGAGGATATGGCTGTATTGAAAAAATTAAAAATATTAGTAGATCGGGATGAAGAGGGTTATTTGCTGCAATTATTCACCAAACCATTAGAAGACCGCCCCACCTTATTTATTGAGATCATCCAGCGCAAAGGCTCACGGGGATTTGGGCAGGGGAATTTCCAGGCATTGTTTGAATCCATTGAACGCGAACAAGAACTGAGGGGAAATCTATAATGATTGTAGATTTAAGAAAACAGAAAAATTTCCAATTTCCAATTTCCAGTTTTATTTTCTAAGATGCCTTTTTATCACAAACAGGGAAAAATTCCACCCAAACGCCATACTGCCTTTAAAAAGGAAGACGGAAGTATTTATTATGAAGAATTGGTGAGCCGTGAAGGATTTTCTGGTATGTACAGCAATCTCTACCATTTACAGCGACCAACCCAAATTTCTAAAGTGGGTGAGCTCATTAAACAGGAATTAATCAAAGCAGAAACCAAACACCGAGCCCGACATATTACCACTGCCAATTTAGATTCTTCCGGTGACGCCCTTTCTGCCAGAAGGCCCCTATTCTTCAATCCGGATATTACTATTTCAGTTGCCACTATTACCGAAAATATGGAATATTGCTATCGCAATGGGACAGCAGATGAAGTGCTGTATATTCAGTCCGGGGAAGGTAAGCTCATTTCTAACTTTGGCACTTTACAGATTAAACCTGGTGATTATGTGGTGATACCTCGAGGTGTAATTTGGCAAATGAACCCAACAGAAACGGTTCGGATGTTGGTTATAGAATCGGTAGGACCTGTTGAAACTCCTACTCGTTACCGCAATCGTTTTGGCCAGCTATTGGAGCATTCCCCATTTTGTGAACGGGATATTCAAGTACCGGTACTGCAGGATTCCATTACAAATAAAAAAGAGTGTCTGCTGAAAGTTAAAATTCAAGGTGGAATTCAGGAATATACCTATACCCATCATCCCTGCGATGTGGTGGGGTGGGATGGCTATTACTACCCCTGGAGTATGAGCATTCACGACTTTGAGCCCATTGTAGGCAGCATCCATCAGCCGCCACCGGTACACCAGACCTTTCAGGGCAATGGATTTGTCATCTGTTCCTTTGTACCCCGTTTATTTGATTTTCATCCCGATGCCATTCCTGCGCCCTATCCCCATTCTAATGTGGATTCGGATGAAGTCATTTACTACTCCAAAGGTGATTTCATGAGCCGTCAGGGAATTCAGCAGGAATCTATCACGTTGCACCCAATGGGGTTACCTCACGGACCGCAACCCGGGAAATATCAAAGCTCTATTGGTAAAAAGAAAACAGATGAATTGGCCGTGATGATTGATACTTTTAAACCACTCCATGTAACAGAGGCAGCCCTGGGGATTGATGATAAAGCGTACCCGCTGAGTTGGCTGGAATAATAAAAAAATAAAATAATGATAATTGGAAAATAAATGAAACTCATCAGTTATAAACAAAATGGAAGTATAAAATTTGGGGCATTTGAAGAGGGAAAAATCTATGATCTCCATGCCTTGGATGCTAACCTCTCCGATAATATGTTGGAGTTTCTTCAGGGAGGGAAAAACCAGTTGCAATTAGCGAAGGCAGCAGTAGAAAGTGGAAATCCCACAATGTCAGCAGAAGATGTTGAATTAATTTCGCCGGTTCCCAATCCGCCATCAGTACGGGATGCCTACGCCTTTCGTCAGCATGTAGCCACAGCCCGCCGAAACCGAGGACTGGAAATGATCCCCGAGTTTGATGAAATCCCCATCTTTTATTTCACCAATCACCATGCCGTTTTTGGTGAAGGAGATTTTCCCGTATTATCACGTCATACTGAAAAACTGGACTTTGAATTAGAATGCGCCGCCGTTATCGGCAAGGGCGGTAGAAATATTTCTGTGTCAGATGCTGATGATTATATAGCCGGATTTATGATAATGAATGATCTGTCTGCTCGGGTATTACAAATGCAGGAAATGAAACTCAATTTAGGTCCCGCAAAAGGTAAAGATTTTGGCTCTACCTTTGGTCCATGGTTGGTAACCAAAGATGAATTGGAACCCTATAAACAATCATCAAAAGATGGTGACCGCTATGATTTGAAAATGAAGGCCTTTGTAAATGATATTCAAGTTTCTGGAGATACTCTTTCCAATATGACCTGGACATTTGCGCAGATTATTGAACGGGTAAGTTATGGTGTGGATATTTTTCCCGGTGATGTGATTGGTTCCGGCACCTGTGGTACCGGCTGTTTCCTGGAATTGAATGGCTCCAAGATTACAGACAATCAATGGCTAAATCCCGGAGATACCGTATCGCTAGAAATTGATGGATTGGGAACACTCACCAATAAAATTGTACTTGAACAGGGGTAATTCTCCTCTCGAGAGGAGAACTCCTGGACCGATTTTCGGTCCGAGAACAGGTGTGTGAATTTACATATCCCATTCGGGAATCAACAAAAATGATATATGGCTAAATTTAGAGAATACAATCCAAAAGAATTAGAACTCAAGGATAAGCACCATTTGCTGCTCAGCTCTGTAGCGCCTCGCCCAATTGGATTTACTACCAGCAAAAGTAAGGATGGTATCATTAATCTGGCGCCCTTCAGCTATCATAATGCCTTCAGCTCCGAACCGCCAATGGTGGGAATTTCTCCAGCCTTCAGTGGCCGCACTGGGAATGCGAAAGATACACTCACCAACATTCTGGCAACCAAAGAATTTACCCTCTCAGTAGTTAGCTTTGATATGGTAGAGCAGATGAATATCTGCGCCGCTGAATTTCCACCGGAAGTAAATGAATTTGAAAAATCTGGTTTGACCAAACATCCTTCTAAAATTGTTTCCACCCCAGGGGTAGCCGAGTCGCCCCTCATCATGGAGTGCCAATTTACAGAGCATATCCAATTTAGCGATCAGCCAGCAGGAGGAAATCTATTGTTAGGGGAAATAGTGTATTTCCATGCTAAGGAAGAGGTGTTTGATGAATCAGGAAAAATTGACCCAGCCAAAGTGGATCAGGTTGCCCGAATGGGGTATGACTGGTACAGCCGTGCCAACCAGGGACTTTTTGAACTGCCTGCTCCACGATATATTCCACTTGGGGTAGATAATCTACCACAAAGGGTAAGAGATCATCCCTCCTTTACCGGAAAACTGTTGGCTCGTTTGGCTTCCATAGAAAAAATACCAGAGCAGGATGTCATAGAAGATTTAAGTGAAACCTACTCCCGTTTATCATCCGAAGATATGCTTAAAATTTGTGCTGTATTGGTAGAGGAAGGCAAAGTGTTGGAAGCATGGCAAGTCCTGTATCTGGCTGAAGTAATTTGATGCATTCCATAATGTGGCAACCCACTGAGAAGCAAATCAATAATTCTCAGATGATGGACTATATGCAGTTTGTCAATCAAAAATTTGAACTTTCCCTGAAAAATTATTCGCAATTATATGATTGGTCTATTGAAAAAACTGAAGATTTCTGGAGTTCATTCTGGGAGCATTCCCAAATCATTTATCATTCCCCCTATACCCAAGTAGTTGATGACCTTTTCAAAATGCCTGGAGCCAAATGGTTTGAAGGGGCTACCCTGAACTTTGCTGAAAACCTGCTTCACCACCGTGATGATAAAATTGCTATTAACTTTTATGGAGAAAATGGCAAACAATCTTTACTAACCTACACGGAATTGTATGATCAGGTATCCCGTTTAGCTTATTCCATGCGGGAAATGGGAATTCTGAAAAATGATAGGGTGGTAGGATTCATGCCCAATCTACCGGAAACGGTGATTGCTATGTTGGCAACTGCCAGTATCGGAGCTATCTGGTCATCCTGTTCTCCTGATTTTGGCATCAAGGGAGTTTTGGATAGATTTCAGCAAATCGAACCCAAACTTTTTTTCACAGCTGATGGATATCAGTATAATGGAAAGCAAATTAGTTGCTTATCAAAGGTGGAAAAAATCTTGGTGGATTTGCCCACTATAAAACAGACTATTATTATTCCATTTGCTAGCGCCCTCAATTCAAATTTAATTAAAAATTCAATCTTGTGGAATGATTTTCTTCACAAAGATTCTGGTGAAATTAATTTTGAACCATTACCATTTGACCATCCCCTGTATATCATGTATTCATCCGGAACAACAGGGCTGCCCAAGTCAATTGTGCATTCTGCCGGAGGAACACTCATTCAGCATTTAAAAGAGTTGCAGCTGCATACCGATCTCCGCAGAGAGGACAAAATATTCTATTTTACCACCTGCGGTTGGATGATGTGGAACTGGCTGGCATCCTCTTTGGCTGTTGGTGCGACAATCGTATTATTTGATGGCAGTCCATTTTACCCGGATGGCACCGCCCTGCTTAAAATGGCAGACGAATTGGGAATTACAGTTTTCGGCACCAGCGCAAAATATATATCGTCTTTAGAATCAGCCGGAATAAAACCAAAACAAATTTCTTCTTTTCCAAAATTGCGAACGATCCTTTCTACAGGATCACCTCTGCTTGAAGAAAATTTCGATTTTGTATATGGAGAGTGGAAAGAAGATGTTCAATTAGCCTCAATCTCAGGAGGGACTGATATAATTTCCTGCTTTGCATTGGGCAATCCAATTCTACCGGTACACAGAGGGGAACTTCAATGCCGAGGATTGGGAATGAAGGTTGAAGCATTTAATGAGTTTGGAAAATCTGAAATTAATTCGAAAGGGGAGCTAGTGTGTTCCCAGGCCTTCCCTTCCATGCCAATATATTTTTGGAATGACCCAGATGGACAAAAATATCATTCAGCCTATTTTGATACATTCCCAGGCATTTGGCATCATGGTGACTATATTGAAATTATTGATCATGGCGGAGTAATAATTTATGGTCGGTCAGATACTACTTTAAATCCGGGTGGGGTACGAATTGGTACGGCAGAAATTTATCAAATAGTTGAGCGATTCAATCAGGTTGAAGATTCCCTGGTGATTGGTCAGCCCTGGGAAAATGACGAAAGGATTGTTCTATTTTTAAAAATGAAAGATCAAATTTCTTTGACCAATAACCTGATAAAAAAAGTTAAAAATTCAATACGAGAATCCTGCACGACTCGATATGTACCGGCTAAAATAATTGCAGTTGAAGAAATCCCCTATACCATCAATGGCAAGAAGGTAGAGCTGGCAGTAAAACAGGTTATTCAAAACCAAAATGTAAAAAATATAGACTCATTGGTGAATCCAAAATCTTTAGCATTTTATAAGGGTATTGTAGAGTTAGAGTTATAATTAATTTACATTTCCCCCAAATTTTTATTTGACAGTTAAACTATAACCATATATATTAATCAGGTTATCAAGGCATTTAATAATCAATATTATAAATAAAATTTACCCAAGTACCAAATCATTCCGTCAGGGAATTATATTGATGTACTTGCCTTAAAAAAGTCAATTCTGACAAAATCAAAATCAATTATTAAATTACTCAGCTATTGGAAAAAGGAGCAAATATGATCCGAAGAATACTAACAATCGTATTAATTTCATTGCCAATCTTTATGTTTGGCCAAACATCTGGAAAGATTTCAGGTAAAGTTGCCGATGCAGATGGTAATCCCTTACAAGGTGCAAACATTATTGTAGAAGGCACATCCATTGGTACTGCCAGCAATCAAGATGGAGCATTTGTTATTTTAGATGTACCAGTTGGTACTTATACCCTGCGTTGTGACTATATTGGATATAGTGCATTAATAATATCTAATGTTAATGTATCCTCTGGATTAACTACAGGGCAGGATTTTGGTCTGGAAAAGTCTGCCATTGAAGGGGCAGTTGTTGAGGTGAGAGCAGAGAAACCATTAATTAATAAAAATTCAACAAATACTGTTCGCATTATTGGTTCAGAAACAATTGAAAATATTCCATTACGTGGTGTTGAATCTATAGTTGCATTACAGACAGGAACTGTTTCTGATGATGGAAATATTTATGTAAGAGGTTCTAGAGCTGGTGATGTGGCCTATTATGTTGATGGCGTTTACATGAATAACGCATGGTCACTTGACAATACGAGTACTGTATCTAATTCAGCCATGGAAGAAATTCAATTCCAATCAGGTGGTTTTAGTGCAGAATATGGAAACGTAAATGGTGGTGTTGTAAATACGACTACAAAATCAGGTGGAAGTGAAATCCAAATTTCTGGTGAGATGATAACAGGCCTGGGAACCTCAGGTTCCGGATATGAAGATGGTCTATATTCAAATGGTTATAATCTTTATAATATTAACGTTGGCGGACCTATTACTGAAAAAATTAAATTTTATTTAAGTTATGAAGGAAGGGGTATAGATGATTCAAACCCTTCATCCCACCCATCCTATTCAATGGATAGAACAGAATTTGATGCTACAAAAGTTGGTTTTCTTTATGATGAAGATGGTGAAAAGGTGAAAGATGAAAATGAAAATATTTTTATTGTTGATAATTCAGGTAGTGAAAACATGTACCTACTTGATGATAATGGTGATGCTACAGAAGATTTAGATCCATCTTATAACGAAAATTATGGTATGGTTCTAGATGGTTTTGATTGTGATGGATGTTTTTTCGATTATCATTCTGTATCTAGATATGATGAAGAAGGTGTGTTGACTTCTGAAACTGTCTATTCAGGATACAATAACTTTCAAAATGTATATGGTTCAAAAACTAATTCGGGTAGTGATAGATCAACTATAACAGGAAATTTAGTATTTGATTTTAATCCATTGAAATTGAAGGTGGGTGGTAGTTTAAATTCAAATGAAGGCAGAAGCTATATTCATTCATATAGTTTGGTGAATTCTGATAATAATCCTATATATGAAAATAGCTCACTTTCATTATATGCAAATGTTACTTATAGCATCTCAGAGAATTCATTTATAAAATTGAATGCTTCATCTTTTAAATACACGAGTGAATCCGGTGATGTAAATTTTGGAGATGATTTCTCAATGTATGGTTCGGTTGATGATGATTCTTATTTGGTTGTTGCAGGAC
>SCKP01000024.1 GCA_004124405.1 Fidelibacterota bacterium
GGAATGAACTATTTAGCACTTGCCGGCAATGTAGGAACAGGTACTTTTGCATTCTCCATAAAATCTTTTGATTTTGGTGATATACCCTATACTACTGCTTCTGACCCAACAAACGAATCTGGTCAGACATTTTCACCGCAGTATTTAACCTTAACTGCAGGTTACTCTAAAGCCTATACTGATCGAATTCGTTTTGGCGCCAGTTTGAAGTTAGTAAATGAAACCATTATGCAAACGAGCGCTAATGGTATTGCTTTGGATATGGGCGTTCAATATAAACATGGATCACTTCCATTAAGCCTGGGGATTGTGCTTAAAAATTTAGGACCAAAATTACAATACTCAGGGTCAAATCTTGAACAATCATTGTCACCAGATGGATCTGAATCTGGAACAATTGATGAACATTTTCAAATAATATCACAACCATTTGATCTGCCAGCATCTTTGAATATTGCTGCTACATATTCATATTACCCTGGCCTAAATTTTCATGCATCTTTTGAGAATAATTCATTTGGATTTAATCAATTTCATGGTAGTGTAGAATATAATTTATCCATTGGTGTAATGGATATTTGGGTAGGTGGTGGTACAAATTTATATTTAATTGATGATGATACTGATGGCTGGGATGAAGATTTAACAAAAAATAATTTTGGTTCTTCTTTTGGTGGAGGATTTAGTGTGCCCATAGGATCTCTTAATTTAGGAGTCGACTATGGCATGAGGTTTTCTGATACATTTGCGAATACAGGTGTATTAGCATTTAATATAGGTTTTTAATTTATTCTTTATTAAAATAGAAGTAAAAAACCCCGATTATCATCGGGGTTTTTTTTATTATTGAAAGCCATCATTACTACTTTCCCCTTTAATCTAAACTTCCTAAATTTACGTAGTTATTCCCCTTAATAATCTGATATGACAGACAAGAAATTATCCTATGGGAGTTATCTGCAATTAGATAGAATCCTCCATAGTCAAACCTTAAAATCTTCCGAAACTGATAAGACAGTCCATGATGAAATGCTTTTTATCATTATTCACCAAACCTACGAATTATGGTTTAAACAGATCCTGCACGAACTGGACTCTGTTCTAGATATGTTCCGGGGTAATTATGTACAGGAGGAAAACTTTGGCATAGTGGTTGCCCGTTTCGACCGTATTATTGAAATTCAAAAATTACTGGTAAATCAAATTAGTATTCTGGAAACGATGACGCCCATGGACTTTCTTGAATTTCGTGATTTATTGACCCCTTCATCCGGATTTCAATCTGTGCAGTTTCGATTGATTGAAAATAAATTGGGCATGAGAGTGGAAGACCGCATTCAGTATGGCAAACAGCGCTATAATCAATTCTTGGATGAGGCTGATGCAGAATGCGTACTCAAGTCTGAGAATGAACCCTCACTTTTTGAATTGTTGGAAAATTGGCTGGAACGCACACCATTCCTGCAAATGGACGAATTTAATTTCTGGGAATCTTATCAGTCGGCCGTAAAAGATATGGTTGCAAATGATATTGCACAAATTCAGTCCAACACTCAATTTGATGATGAAACGATTAATAATAGTCTAAAACAGTATGAGATAATAAAGCGTACTTATAAGGCGCTGTTTGATGAGGATGAATATAAAAAACTCCAAAAGGATGGTCATCGCCGTTTATCACAGAAGGCTACTTTAGGCGCTTTATTCATTCAGTTGTATCGAGATGAGCCCATTACACAGCTTCCTCATCGCTTATTGACCCAGCTGGTAAATATGGATCAATTATTCACATCCTGGCGCAATCGGCACCGGCTGCTGGTTTTCCGCATGATCGGGGTTAAAATTGGTACAGGGGGTTCAGCCGGACATGCTTATCTTAAGAAAACAGCTGAAAAGCATTCAGTATTCCGGGATATTGCAAATTTGTCCACCTACATTATTCCCCGCTCTTCATTACCGAAATTACCCGCAAAACTTAAAAAAGATTTGGGATTTTATTACACACATGGAAAATAATTTGACATCATCACTCAAAGGTTTCAATGCCCTTGTTTGCGGGAGCACTTCAGGTATTGGGCAAGCCACAGCCATTGAATTTTCAAACTTAGGTGCTAATGTCACCCTCTTTGCCCGTAATGAGAAAAAGTTAAAATCTACAATAGCCAAATTAAAGATTGACGGAGATCAATCTCATCAGTATTTAGTGGGAGACTTTGATGACAATGCCAGTATAAAAACGACAATAACCAATCACATTCAAAATGGGAATCAATATCATATTCTTATAAATAACTCTGGTGGTCCTAAAGGTGGACCAATCACCCAAGCTGATGCGGATGAATTTGTGAACGGATTTAACCGTCATCTTATTTGTAATCATATTCTTTTTCAGGCGTTGCATGCTGGAATGAAAGCAGAAAAATATGGTCGAGTAATCAATATTATTTCAACTTCGGTGAAGCAGCCAATTCCCGGGCTGGGTGTATCAAATACCATTCGTGGCGCTGTGGCATCCTGGGCAAAGACACTTTCCTTTGAGGTGGGTGCAGATGGCATTACTGTCAACAATATTCTACCGGGATTTACGGACACCGAACGATTATCATCCCTAATTGAATCCAAGGCCACCGCATCTGGTAATTCGGAACAGGAAGTTGCCAACAGTATGCTGGCTCAAGTGCCGGTAGGCAGATTTGGAAAGCCCGAGGAAACTGCCAAAGCCATTGCATTTCTATCCTGTCCTGCTGCCAGTTATATTAATGGCGTGAGCCTGGCGGTGGATGGAGGGAGACTGAGCTGCATTTAAAATTTAAGATAGAAGATTGAAGATTCAAAATTTTATAAACGGTGATTTCGTAGAACCAATCTCTGGTACCTATTTCGACAATATTACTCCGGTAACAGGTGAGGTTTATTCACAAATTCCAGATAGCGACTCTACTGATATTGAAAACGCTGTTTCTGCTGCAAAAGACGCATTTACAACTTGGAGTAAGCTGCCTAAAAAAGAACGCCATGATCACATTATGCGCCTGGCTGATGAGATCGAAGCGCATTTTGATGAACTGGTGGAAGCCGAAAGTAAAGATAATGGTAAACCTGAATGGCTGGCTCGATCAGTGGATATCCCCCGGGCAGCTGAGAATTTTAGATTTTTTGCTACCGCATCGTTGCATTTTGATTCGGAAATACATGAGATGGATGGCAAAGCCCTCAACTATACCCTGCGCCAGCCGGTGGGAGTTGTAGGCTGTATTTCTCCTTGGAATTTACCTCTGTACCTACTCACCTGGAAGATTGCGCCTGCCCTGGCAGCCGGCAATACGGTAGTTGCCAAACCTTCTGAGGTAACGCCCATGACGGCCTTTCTATTTAGTAAAATTTGCCAAAAAGCGGATTTTCCCAAAGGGGTGATTAATATTGTGCATGGCTATGGTCATAAAGTGGGAGATGCTCTCAGCCGTCATCCGGATGTGCCCATCATTTCATTTACCGGCGGAACATCAACAGGAGAAAAAATTGCATCTGTGGCAGCTCCCATGTTTAAGAAGCTCTCCCTTGAAATGGGTGGTAAAAATCCCAATATAATATTTGAGGATGCAGATTTTGACGATGCAGTAAAAATGTCTGCCAAGGCGGCTTTTTCCAATCAGGGGCAGATTTGCCTTTGCGGCTCCCGACTATTTGTTCAGGAATCCATTTATGATAAATTCAGGACTGCCATCATTCAAGAAACCCAGACTTTAAAAGTGGGTGACCCCAAAGATGAAAAGAGTAATTTGGGTGCAGTGGTGTCAAAACCACATATGGAAAAAATATTAAATTGTATTGATGATGCCAAAGCTGAGGGAGGAGAAATTCTCACCGGAGGCAATCGAGTAATTTTAGAAGGTGATCTGAAAGATGGTTATTACATTGAGCCCACCATCATTGATGGATTAACAGCCAATTGTAAAACCAATCAGGAAGAAATATTTGGACCTGTCGTTTCCATGATTCCATTTAAAACAGAGGAAGAGGTTATCGAAATGGCAAACTCTACCAAATACGGATTATCTGCCAGCCTGTTTACCAAAGATGTAAGCCGTGCCCACCGGGTAGCAGCTGCTATTGATTCAGGAATCGTCTGGGTGAATACCTGGATGCTTCGGGATTTGCGAATTCCTTTTGGTGGAATGAAAAGTTCAGGCGTAGGGCGTGAAGGTGGATTTAAATCTCTGCAGTTTTTCACAGAAGCAAAAAATGTGTGTATTAAAATATGAGTATAATAAAAATAACCAGTGAAAATGCACCGGAACCAGTAGGCTCATATCCCCATGCTCGAAAGGTTGATAATTTACTTTTTTTATCTGGGGTTGGTCCGCGGGAGAAAGGAAAAAAGGAAATCCCCGGAGTGAGATTAGATGAAAAGGGAAAAATCATTTCCTATGATATTGAAGCCCAGTGTCACTCCGTTTTTGCCAATGTGAAAGCCATATTGGAAGATTCAGGAGCAAGCTGGGATCAACTGGTAGATGTGACGGTTTTTCTCACCAATATGAAAGATGATTTCCAAATCTATAACCGCATTTATGCTGAATATTTTAAAGATAATCAGCCCTGTAGAACCACGGTGGAAATCAATTGTTTACCTACACCAATAGCTATTGAATTGAAATGTATAGCAACTATTTAACCACGGAGTCACTAAGGCACGGAGAACCAAAGAAACCCAGTGCCTCCGAGCCTCTGTGGTAAAGGAGAATTTTAATGTTACCTCCAATAAACTTTAAAAGTTGGATTGAAGAAAATCGCCACCTATTGAAACCACCTGTAGGCAACAAGGTGGTCTATGAAGATACAGAACTCATTATCATGGTAGTGGGCGGTCCCAATACGCGAAAAGATTATCATATTGATGAAGGCGAAGAATTTTTCTATCAGTTGGAGGGCGGTATGGTTTTACGGATTATGGAAAATGGTAAGCCTAAAGATTTGGCAATTAATGAAGGTGAAATATTTTTACTTCCCCCTAAAGTTCCCCATTCTCCTCAGCGCTTTGAAAATACAGTTGGTCTGGTGATTGAGCGAAAACGCCGGAATGGTGAGTTAGATGCCTTTCAATGGTACTGCGATGAATGTAATGAACTACTTTATGAAGAGTATCTTCAATTAAAAGATATTGTGAAGCAGCTTCCCCCCATTTTTGAAGGATTCTGGAATAATGACGCTGCCCGTAGCTGTAAATCATGTTCCGCCTATTTAGAAAAGCCGTAGCGTGTTCAAGATAGATATTCACACCCATATCCTGCCGGAAAATCTCAATGATTTAACCAATTCATTTTCTGATCCTCGATTTCTGAGGATTGATTCCATCGATGACCAATCTGCCATACTTAAAAAAGATGGCGTAGCCTTTCGAAAAGTGGACTGCAATTGCTGGAGCCATCACGCTCGGATGAAAGATTGCCGCGATACTGGCGTGGATGTGCAGGTTTTATCCACCATTCCCGTGCTGTTTTCCTATTGGGCAAAGGATGATGAATGCCTGAAACTCTCTCAATTCCTCAATAATCATATTGCAAAATTTTGCAAAGAAGAACCCCACAAATATATTGGACTGGGTACCATCCCCATGCAGAATACGGATCTGGCTATAGAAGAGATGGATCGCTGTGTGAATGAACTGAAATTTCCCGGTATTGAAATCGGTTCAAACGTTAATGGCCAAAACCTCTCCGAGGATAAATTCCACCCCATATTTGAACATGCAGAAAAAATTGACTGCTCTATTTTTGTCCACCCATGGGAGATGATGGGTCAGGCAGACATGCAGAAATACTGGCTGCCCTGGCTGGTTGGGATGCCGGCAGAAATATCCCGGGCCATTTGCTCCATAATTTTTGGCGGAATTTTAGATAAGTATCCTGCGCTTAATATTGCCTTTGCCCATGGTGGTGGTGCATTTCCTTTTACAGCTGGACGAGTCGATCACGGCTTCAATGTCCGCCCGGACCTCTGTGCTATTGATAATGAAAAATTACCCTCATCCTATCTGAAACATTTCTATGTAGATTCACTTGTGCATGATGAAAAGGCGCTGTCATTTCTGATTGACAAATTGGGAGAAAACCAAATTGCCCTGGGTTCCGATTATCCATTTCCCTTAGGTGAACATCATCCCGGAAAATTGATTGAAGGCATGGACTTACCCGATTCCACAAAGCAGAGATTATTGGCCGGTACCGCCCTGGAGTGGCTGGGATTGGACGAAAGTGAATTCACCAGTAATTAAGGATATCGATTTGGACTTTGCCCTGGAGCAGGATCAAAAAGATCCGCTGGCTCACTTCAGAGGGAGATTTCATTTTCCTGAAACCAAAACTGGGAAACCATTTATCTATTTTTGTGGCAATTCATTAGGATTACAACCCGATACTGCCGAGCAATATATTAAGGAAGAATTAGATGCCTGGAAAAAATTAGGGGTGGATGGACACCTCAAAGGGAAACGACCCTGGCTGACCTATCATGAGTTGCTGACCCATTACTCCGCTAAACTGGTGGGGGCACTAGACAGAGAAGTGGTGGTGATGAACTCATTAACTGTGAACCTGCATTTGCTCATGACCTCCTTTTACCGCCCCAATGGTAAACGAAAAAAAATACTCATTGAGAACAATGCTTTTCCTTCCGATCGATATGCCGTTCAATCTCAGCTGAAAATTCATGGAAATCATCCCAAAGAAGATTTAATGATACTCAATCCTGATCAGGGAGAAACCATAACCACCGAGTGGATTTTGGACTGTTTTGAACACCATGGTGATGAAATTACCATGGTGTTTATTGGAGGTGTGAATTATTATTCTGGGCAAGCCTTTGATATGGAAGCCATTACGAAGAAGGCTCATGAGTATAATTGTTTAGTGGGATTCGATTTGGCTCATGGTGCCGGGAACCTTCACCTGAAACTGCATGATTGGGGGGTAGATTTTGCAGCTTGGTGCGGTTATAAATATTTAAATGGTGGACCCGGTGCACCATCGGGAGTATTCATTCATGAGCGCCATCTGGGAAAATCTGATATCCCCCGTTTTGAAGGTTGGTGGGGACATGATAAATCCACCCGCTTCCAGATGCCGGATGAGTTTGTACCCACAACTTCAGCGGAGGCTTGGCAGCTTTCAAATCCATCCATATTTTCAATGGCCCCATTATTAGCCAGCCTGGAATTATTTCATGAAGCGGGGATAGAAAACCTCAGGAAAAAAAGTGAGAAGCTCACATCCTATCTGGAAGACCTTTTAGAAAATGAATTAGAGGATGAAATTGAGATAATTACACCCAAATCCATAGAAGACCGTGGCTGTCAGTTATCCCTGCGTCTGAAAACGGTAATTCCGAACATCATGGATGAACTGCACCGACAGGGAATCCTCGCGGACTGGCGGGAACCAGATGTGGTTCGCATTGCTCCGGTGCCCCTATATAATAATTTTGAGGATTGTTATCAGTTTGTTCAAAGAATGAAAAAAATTGTCAGGGGATAGTAAAAAAACCATAATCGGCTCCGGATTAACCGGCCCCTTATTAGCCATCATGCTGGCGAACCGGGGATATACTGTTGACTTGTATGAAAAACGGGCCGATCTCCGCAAAGCGGATATTTCTGCCGGCCGATCCATTAACTTGGCGTTATCTCACCGGGGAATTCACGCGCTCAAGTCTGCAAATGTTTTCAATGAAATTGAACCCCTCCTCATACCCATGAAGGGGAGGATGGTCCACCATTCAGATGGCAATCTGGAATTTCAGCCTTACAGCATCCATTCTTTTGAATACATCAATTCAGTTTCAAGAGGGGAGCTGAACAAGATACTTATGACAGTCGCAGAAAAAACTGGCAATGTAAAAATCCATTTTAAACATTCATTATCCAAAGTTGAATTAGGGACATTTATTTTTAAAAATGGAAAAAGAATAGAAGCTGAAGGTGAAGTATTCGGTGCTGACGGCGCCGGATCTGTGGTGCGGCAATATATTGACTCAAACAGTGATAAGCCGTCTAAATCTGAGCCTCTGGGACATGCCTATAAGGAGTTGAGTATTTCTGCCGATGCAGCAGGGGAGTTTAAGTTGGAACCCAATGCCCTGCATATCTGGCCCCGGGGACAGTTTATGCTTATTGCCCTGCCCAATACCGATAAATCATTCACCTGTACACTATTCATGCCGATTGAAGGGGAAAACAGCTTTACAACCCTGGTGAATGCCGATGATGTGTCCTGTTTTTTCAATGAATATTTTGCCGATGCACTGCCCCTGCTAGATGATTTCCCCCGGACATATTTTGACAATCCAACCGGGAAATTAGCCACCATTTATGCTGAGCGATGGCATTATGAAAACTTCTGTCTCATAGGCGATGCCGCCCATGCGGTGGTTCCCTTTTTCGGTCAGGGTATGAATGCCTCTTTTGAGGATTGTGAAGTACTCTTGGGTTGTATTGATGAATGCAATGGGAATTGGCAGGCAATATTTTCTGCCTTTAATGAAAAACGCAAACCGGATACAGATGCCATCGCCAAAATGGCCATTGAGAACTATATTGAAATGCGGGACATGGTGGCACAGCCGGACTATATCGTCCGCAAAAAATTGGCCAATGAGCTTCACCGGAAATTCCCCAATCAATTTATTCCACGCTACAATATGGTGAGTTTTTCATCCATTCCTTATGCAGAAGTGTACAGGAGAGGGATGGTACAAAAGAAAATAATTTCAAATTTGAATAATGAAAATCTTGATATGCTCTTGGCTGAATCACTTATTAATGAGCAATTGGAACCAGTAAATTGATCATTCAAGCCACCCATAATGACCGAAAATATTCTTTGGACACCTCCAAATTTATCGATTTGTCCATACCCTATAATTTTAACGGCCCACAACCCAATTTTTATGATGTTGAGCCCGGCAAATTAAAACCTCTAAAAGGGAGAGATAAATCTTGGTCAGTGGCAGAAGGAGCCGGCTGTAATGTACCCGAAATTTCCATGAACATCCACTGCACCGGCACACACACAGAATGCGTGGGACATTTGTTGGAGAAGGAATCCGATGTGTCTGCCTACATGGAGAATATCTTAATGTCTGCTATCTTGGTAACAATAACCCCTCAACCTTTTGGGGACTGTCCAGATAAATATCATGCAGCAGTAGAGGATAAGGAAAGTGTAATTTCTACAGACAGGTTTTTCAGAGAATACAAACAGTGGCTCATGGCTGAACCGGATGCTCTGATAATTCGGACGGAACCAAATCTTAAAGACAAACAATTTTACAGGTATTCCGCCCACCCTGCACCGTTTTTCACCACTAGCGCCATGTCCATGATTTGCGATACAACCATCAAGCATCTTGTTGTAGATCTGCCATCCGTTGATCGAATGTCAGATGATGGAATTTTAGGCAATCACCGCATTTTCTGGGGGGATGGTCATAATCCAAAGGGGGAAGTAAACCCCGAGTCGAAAAAGACAATTACGGAGTTAGCATATATCCCCAATCAGGTTGAAGATGGATTTTACTTTCTGAATATTCAAATTCCCCATTTCATTTGCGATGCCGCCCCAAGCCGGCCGCTGCTCTTTCCGGTAGTTTAACGCTCTGCCCCATATAAAACTGGAATATACATATAATGTTAATTGGAAAAGTCCCATTAAGGAAATTTTCCCCAAGCTACAATCGGTTCTAATTCAACATGCCATGTAAAGCCTGAAAATTGTAAAAGCCGGGCAACTAAAGAATATCATTGCACCATTAATGGCAGCCCAAGCGGATTTATCCATTTAGAAATCAGTTTACTCAGTGGAAGATCGGAAGTTGTGAAATTAAAAATTGGAACCGAATGCACCTAAATTATTCGTAAGTTTTTAGAAGATGTTACTCAGGTTCAGGTAAGTGTTGAGATCAGGGATATGAATCACAATAGTTATTTTACTACCAACCAATTATAATAATGGCCATATTATATTTAGAACTCCCAATATTGAAATAAAGCATATAGATTACTTTAAATGTAGTTATATTTTAATTGCGGAAGGTGGTACGTTTTTCAGGTTTAGAAATATTTGTAAAAACTAAGTTAAAACAAGGAGAAGCCATGAAAATTATAACTCTTATAGTAACAATATTATTATTTTATGGATGCCCAGGGGTAATTGGTTCTGAAGATAATGAAACCATTGATCATGTGGATTGGTCCATTGGGACTCCTGCAGATCCCGATGGATATTCCTATACAAATCAATCTTTGCAAGTAACTGGAATGATTACTAATACGGGGGATACCACCATACTTGCACCATGGTCGGTTGAAGCCGAGTTTTATTCGGATAGTACTTTTACTCTAATATTGGGTGGTGATCAAGTATCTTTCAACGTTAATCTCCAATCGGGAGTTGCAAGGTATTGGACATTAACTTATTCTCCTGAAGAGGTAACAGCATCAAATTATCCAAATTTTGCTATTGATAATTTTCGTGCTTTTATCAGTAAAAATTAAGAATATTTGAAAAGAAAAATAAGGGTTTTATTTTTATTAGGTATATTGAATTTCCGATATTTTTGCTGCCTTTCTTCTTTGTCCCACATGCAAAAAATCCTCTATATTTAATCCCACACTAATTGAGGAAATTTACATTGAAAATTGAACGAATGAATAAAGGCAACTGGGGTAAAATCCGTGCATTTTTTGATTTACAAACAGAAGATGGATTCACGCTTAAGGGTTTTAAGCTGGTAGAAGGAATAAATGGATTGTTCGTAGGCTTCCCAAGTCAAAAGGGAAGCGATGAGGAATATCATGATACCGTTTGGGCTGATCGGGATGTGAAAGAACAAGTTAATCAATTAGCCATAAAAACCTATGGTCAGGAAGTTATGGCAACCCCGCCTGGAATGGAAAATAATGATTTTCCACCACCCCCATCAGAGATGGCAGACACACCGGTAGCAGCGCCATTTTCTGATGAAGATGTACCATTTTAATATCCGCTGAATGAAAGAAATCGTCTTAGTGGGAACCGGTGGTTTTATCGGTGCCGCATTGCGTTATATGACCAGTTCCTGGTTTTCCCAGTTCTCCCGATTCGGTTTCCCCCTGGGAACTTTTGCCGTTAATTTTATCGGCTGTACCCTGCTGGGTATTTTCGTTGGTCTGGATCTGGGAATTCTCATTAAACGGAAATAAAATAAACAAACTCTAAATACATGAACAATGAACAGACAATAGGTGGCTATGAAGCTGGCCTGTTTCAAACCCACCGTCCTGATACATGGTGGCTTGAACCGCTTTTAACCGGATTAGGATTTTTAAGTTTTGTCATTTACACCACTTGGGCAATGTTTCAGGGTGATTATTACTGGTGGAGTGCCGGCAGTGAAGGATTTGGCGGATACCTGTCACCCTTTTATTCACCCTTACTTTTTATTGAGGAAAGCGCAGCTGGTTCTGCACCTTTGCTACATGCCTGGTTTGGTCCATGGCCGGAATGGATGCCTAACCTCATTCCTGTAACCCCTGCCATCCTGATTTTAGCCGGGCCGCTCTCCTTTCGTCTCACTTGTTATTATTACCGGAAATTTTACTACCGCTCATATTTTCTCTCCCCGCCGGCATGTGCTGTTGCCGGTGTACACCAGAAAGATTATAAAGGAGAAACAGCCCTGCTGGTTATTCAGAATATTCACCGCTTTACCCTTTATATCGCCATTGGTTTTGTGGCAGTTTTGTCCTATGACGCCTTTCTGTCATTTTTCCGGGATGGAAAATTTGGTGTAGGGGTGGGTTCAATCATTTTGTTTTTAAACCCAATCTTTCTGGCAGGCTATACCTTCGGTTGCCACGCATTCCGACATCTCAGCGGCGGCAGGCATGATTGTTTTACCTGTCCCCAGGGCAAAGAAAAAGTAAGTTTTAAAATTTGGCAGGGTGTCTCCTGGCTGAATGGGCGCCATATGTTCTGGGCCTGGATCAGCATGATTTGGGTGGCGCTTGGGGATATTTATGTACGCCTTGTAGCAAAGGGTTATTGGACGGACTTCAGCACTTGGGGGAATTAAAATGGACTATTCAGATATTCAGACTATAGAACATGATGTATTGGTAGTTGGCGCTGGCGGCGCTGGTATTCGGGCAGCCATTGAATGTGCCGATAAGGGACTGAGTACAGGCATTATATCGAAATCACTCCTGGGCAAGGCGCATACCGTAATGGCTGAGGGTGGTATTGCGGCATCCCTGGGAAATGTAGATTCAAGGGATAACTGGAAAATCCATTTTCGGGATACCATGCGGGGAGGTAAATTTTTAAACCAATGGCGTATGGCGGAACTCCATGCCAAACATGCGCCGGACAGAGTGAGGGAGTTGGAAGAATGGGGAGCAGTATTTGACCGCACGGATAAGGGATTGATCAGTCAGCGGAATTTTGGGGGACATCGTTATCCCCGCTTGGCCCATGTGGGTGACCGCACAGGATTGGAAATTATCCGTACATTGCAGGATTTTTGTGTGCATCAAAGCATTGCTACTCATATGGAATGCACCGGTTTGGATTTAGTATTAGATGGTGATAAAGTATCCGGACTGGTTGGCTATTGGCGGGATACCGGCCGATTTGTACTTTTTAAAACCAAGGCGATTATTTTAGCCACGGGTGGGGGCGGAAAAGCCTGGAAGGTCACCTCCAACTCATGGGAATACACAGGCGACGGATTGGGAATGGCATACCGGGCCGGAGCTGAATTGATTGATATGGAATTTACTCAATTCCACCCCACAGGCATGGTATGGCCGCCTTCTGTTAAGGGAATCCTAGTAACGGAAGGTGTCAGGGGTGACGGCGGTATTCTATTGAACAGTGAAGGCAAACGTTTTATGTTCAACTATATTCCGGAAAAGTTTGCTAGTGAAACAGCGGATACTGAAGAAGAAGCATCACGCTGGCTTGAAGGAGATAAAGAAGCCCGTCGGCCACCTGAACTTTTAACCCGGGATGTAGTTGCCCGTGCCATTAAAAAGGAAGTAGAAGCAGGCCGGGGATCGCCAAATGGCGGCGTCTTTTTGGATATAGCCTCCCGCAGGCCCGCTGCTTTTATTAAAAAGAAACTACCCTCCATGTACCATCAGTTTAAGGAGCTGGCAGAAATAGATATTACCGAAGAACCAATGGAAGTGGGTCCCACCCTGCATTATTTCATGGGCGGCATCCGGGTAAACAGCGATAGCCAGCAGACGAATGTCCCTGGGTTATTTGCCTGTGGCGAATGTGCCGGTGGCATGCATGGGGCCAACCGTTTGGGGGGCAACTCACTTTCTGACCTTCTGGTATTTGGCAAACTGGCCGGAGATGGTGCCGCCAATTATATAAACAGCCTCACAGATCAACTAGATTGCAGCAATGAAGAGGTAAGCAAAATTATAAAAGCCGCTACTGATATCTTGAACCGAGAAGAAGGTAAAAATCCTTACTTGGTACATGAAGAATTGCAAAGCATTTTGCAAACATACGTTAGCATCGTCCGTACTGGAGAGGAATTGGCATCAGGTCTGGAAAAATTGCAGGCATTAAAAGCAGACATTAATGAAGTTTTTGCCCATGCTTCTGCCCAATATAATCCCGGCTGGAATGAAGCGCTGGATTTAAAAAATCTCATCATCACCGCCGAAGCCGTAACCCGTGCAGCCCTCATCCGGGAAGAAAGCCGGGGGGCTCATACACGGCTGGATTTTGCAGGAGAAAGGGTCGAGGGCCTCGAATATAATATTGTAATAAAGAAGACAGAATCCGGCATGCATGCTGAGAAAATCCAACGGGATGACCCGCCAAAAGAATTGGCTAATATCGCCTTTGCTTCATTGAAAGAACTGGAAGGAGAGAACCTTGGAGCGTAATTTTAAAATATGGCGGGGTGATGCTGAAAAAGGTGAATTTAAAAATTATGCTGTAAAATTGGAACAGGGCATGGTAGTGCTGGATGCTATTCACAGAATTCAGGTGGAACATGCTAATGATCTGGCAGTCCGCTGGAACTGCAAAGCGGGCAAATGCGGCTCCTGCAGTGTAGAAATTAACGGCCGGCCGAAATTAGCTTGCATGACCCGTATGAACGAATTTTCACCGGAGGAAGTAATTACTGTTCAGCCCATGAAAACATTTCCGGTTATTAAAGACCTTGTAACGGATGTATCATGGAATTATGAGCAGAACAAAATGATTCCGCCCTTCAAACCCAGGAAAAAGAAAAATGGTATAGACCATGTAATGTACCAGCAGGATGTTGAGCGAATCCAGGAATTCCGCAAGTGTATTGAGTGTTATTTATGCCAGGATGTTTGTCATGTTCTCAGGGATCAGGATAAGAAGGAAAAGTTTGTGGGACCGCGCTTTATGATCCGCTTAGCTTCACTGGAAATGCACCCCTTAGATATAGATGACCGCATTCCTAAAATAAAAAATGATTTTGGATCTGGAATGTGTAATATTACCCGTTGCTGTACAGACGTCTGCCCCGAACATATTCAGATTACTGATAATGGAATTATTCCCCTTAAAGAAAGAGTGGTGGATCGTTTTTACGATCCGGTCAGGTGGATTTATAATAAATTGTTCGGCAACGGCGCCAAACAGGAATGAAAAATAAATAAGACGGCTAAACAGTAAAATTTTTATTTGACCCCCAACCTTACTCTCCCTTAGGGAGAGGGAAACTTAAGAATTAATCCAAATTTTGAAAATACCTGGTGAGAGGTTAGGGATTAGTTTTTATTTCAGTTTTTTAATGTGAAGTGAGTTCAAACTTCACCGGCACTGTCTGCCAGACACCTACCTTTTTATCCCTCTGCTGGGCGGGCTTCCATTTAGATTTTTTAACTGCATCTAAAGCAGCCTCATTCAATCCTGTATTGGGAATACCTTTTAGAACCCACGCCTCAGTTACATTTCCCCTAGCATCAATAAAAAACTGGATGTACACCGTTCCTTCAATTCCTGCTTCCTGTGCAATTTCAGGATATACCGGTCGAATAGGGATCTTCGGTATTGGAGCTTTATCATAAGGAATAAATTTTACATTAGGTCCCTCAGATGGTGGAGGTGGTGGAGCGTCCCAATCCTCAAAATCATCAAAGTCAGTATCTTCAATTGTAATGTCTTCATCAAAAAATTCATCTTCAGATGCCACAGGGACCGATGGTCTGGCTGGCGGTTCGGGTATTTTTATCTGCTCGGTTTGGGGTATATCAAATGTTTCAATTTCATCCACAACAGAAAAGTTGGTGCGTTCACCTTCTCCTAAAAATCGTGGAAAAAAATAAAACATGAAAGTCAAAAAGAGGATTACTCCAATGGTAACTTCCCGAATTCGTACAGTATAGTGGACTAATAATGGATCGGTTCGAATAATCACGCTTAGGGTGCCTTGGTAAGAGCAGAATAACTGAGTTTTAAGGCATTTGCAGTACGAAGTTGGCTGTGAATATCTGTAATTAGCTTCATGGTTGTTTTTTCATCGGCTTTCAATGAAACCGTAATTTTAGGATCTTTGACTATTTTACTATACATCAATCCCGACAAATCATTAATATTAATAATACGGTCATCCACTGAAACGAGGCCATCTTTTGTTGCCCAAACATAAGATGTGTGTCGTTTACTTTCTAATTTTTCAATCATTTTTGCACGGGGCATAATGATATCCAATCCCTCATATTCCCGCATTACGGTTGTCACCATGAAAAAAATAAGGAGCATAAAAATAATATCCGGCATGGATGATGTGGAAATTTGTCTACTGGTATGCGTCTTTCTTTGTAGTTTCATTTTAAATTAAAATGCTGGGGGGTTTGCAATAGAAATTTTTGTCGCTTTTGCTTCTTTCAGTTGATCAAGCACCCGAATATAATCTTGGTATTTGGTTCTGGGGTGTGTCTGCACAGAAAAAATAAGATTGGAGTTTCTGGATAGCTTCCGTTCCACGATTCCGCTAATTGCATTTACTTTAGTTGGCCTATCATCCAACAAGACTTTTCCGCTTTCATTTATCAGGATATTGACGATATTTTTTCGGTTTACTTCAAGCTCATTTCCTTCGGATGGCAGAACCAAACTAATTCCTTTATCCATGGAAATTGTAGTTGTTACCAGAAAAAATACCAGAAGCAGAAATGCAATATCCGCCATGGATGACGAATTTACTTCCTCAATGGGTCTTCTTTGTTTTTTTATCATACCCCGTTGCGATTAAAACTAATTTTTAATACTATCCTTTATGGCATGAAGCAGGGCAGTCGTACTTTTTTGAAGCGTGACAATCTGGTTGTCAATAATGTACAATACTGCATTCTGAAATATCTGTAAAATTACAGCAACAATCAATCCAAAAGCTGTTGTTAACAATGCCACCGAGATACCTCCCGCCACAACCGCAGGAGAAATATCGTTAGCCATTTTGATATCATTAAAGGCCTGAATCATACCCCAAACCGTACCTAAGAATCCAATCATGGGAGCCGTGGCAATACAGAGGGAAATCCAGGTCATATTTTTTTCCATGGATGCCATTTCAATGCTTCCGGAATGGTCTAAAGCAAGCGCCGCTTCATCTGCTCCAAGGTTGGCACGGTCTAATGCGGATAAACATAAATTTGCCACCGGACCAACTGCACCTTCACACTGAGTTTTAGCAGAATCAAAACCAGATTGTTTTACCGTTTCAGCAATTTCATAAGCAAATTCTTCATTGCTGGATAGACCTTTAATTAGATGATAGAGTCTCTCTATTACAAATACAAAGCCAATAATGAAAATAAATAAAATGGGCCACATGAACCCACCACCATCAATAAATAATTGAACCATTATTCTTGTCCTTTTTAATTACGAATTAATTGAATTTTTAATGTAGAAATAAGCCTGTAAAATTAAGGTTATTATTCCTTTAGGTAAAGAATATTTTCGGATTTATTCTGAAACAGGGTCACCCGGGGATAATGCTCCTATCAATTCCCTTGCCTCATGGAAATGCAGCAGAGCCTCCTGTGCCTGCTTATCAGTGTCGAGCAATTTTTTGTATAAATATTCTTTTCCCCAAATGCTGCTGGCCACATTTGCCAGTATCCGGTTTTGGATATAAGCCCAATTTTCTTCCAATTCTTCCGCTTCAAATTCTATTTCTTGATTTTCCAGCCAATGAATAAAATTCTCCATTCGCTTGCCATTCAAATCATAGGATGTAGTAAAATCATCAAAGTTTTCATATTGGTCATTGATTTCACTTTTTAATTCTCCTGCAAATTTAAAAGCCAGCCGGTCAGGATGAGACAAAATTTCCCGTGTACTTTTATTGAAATCTAAATCTAATTCAGAATATATATCCGGAGTTATTCCGCCACCTCCATAAACAGATCTTCCATTCTTCGTAGAAAAGATAGGTTTCTCGGCTAAAGTGGAATCTGTGGCTTCTCGATTGTCTTTCCCTAAATCGGTGTAGTAATCTCCAATGTCTTCATAGGATCTTTGGATGAGCCTCCCTGATGGCGTATAATATCGGGCAATCGTAATGCGCACTGCAGAGCCATCCCGAAGAGGATATTGGCGCTGTACCAATCCCTTGCCAAAACTGGTTTCACCAACCACCAGTCCTCTGTCTAAATCTTGAAATGCACCGGCTACAATTTCACTGGCACTGGCAGATCCCCTGTTTATAAGCACCACCACAGGATAGTCTTTATCGTGTCTGCTTTTGTGTGCACGATAGACTTCGCTTGAGCCGGGTATTTTACCCTTTGTAAATAATATAGTATCTCTGGAGGATACAAACATATCCACAATACTAATTGCCTGATCCATCATTCCCCCACCATTATTCCGGAGGTCCAATAAAAGTTGCTGCATACCCATGCCTTCCAGCTTTGTTAGAGATTCATCTATTTCTTTGGCGGTCTTTCTGGAAAATCTACTCACCTTAATATACCCCGTTTCATCATCAATCATGAAAGATGCTATTACGCTTACAATGGGAATTTTATCCCGAACAAGTGTCACCTCAAATTCTTCATCCAATCCCGGTCGGGAAATGGTAACATCAACAGGGGTTCCTTTTGGACCGCGCAGCTTTTCCAATACATCCTTCTGAGTGATTTTGTAGGCTGATTTATCATTTATGCGCACAATTTTATCACCGGTCTGGAGACCTGCTCGGTCTGAGGGGGTTCCGGGGATGGGAGAAATGATGGTAATATATCCTTCTAAAATATTGAATTCAATGCCAATACCTTCAAAGGCGCCATCAAATTGTTCATTAATAAGCTCAAATTGCTCTGACGAAATATAACCGGAATGAGGATCCAATTTATCCAACATGCCTATAATGGCACCCTCCAGAAGTTCGTTCATATCCACCTCTTCCACATAATTTTCACTTACCAGGCGAATAATCTGTGTGAGAGTTTTCATTTTCTGAAATTGGTCTCTGGCAGTATCGGACTTAAAACCCCAAAGTAGTACTGCTCCCAATAGTATTAAAAATAGATATTTATTGTATTTCATAGACAAGAAATTTAGGGAGATTTAATCCTTGGATGAAATGATTGAAATAGGTGTAACAATAAAAACATGGAAGTATTTTATCCGTCTTATGGACCAAAGAAAAGGTTATTGTTTTTAAAGGCCATTTTCATACAATCTTGCATTCTGATTGCATAATTGTATAATTGATTATGAAGTCCTGCTGAGGTAATTTTGTAAAGCGTAAAAATGTGTGAGTCTATTTTACGAATTACGTTTTACATTTTTTGATTACGAATTTGCAAATCCCCAATCCGAATTCCACGATCCTAAGAAATTGTAACGCCCTTAAAGGATATCCACGGAAATATACAATAACCGAAATCTATACGGTCGCTGGATATTTCACCAATATTATTGAACATTTCCTGGATATTGCCTGAAATCATGGTTTCGCTGATAGGATATTTAATTTCTCCATTTTCAATATAGTAGCTGTTTTTTGCCACACCGGAAATATCTCCATTACTGGAAGGGTTACCGCCGGAAAATCGAGCTAATAGAAGTCCCTTTTCGATATTTTTTATTATGTCTGAATGGGGATTGTCTCCAGCCTCAACAATGGTGGCTCCACCGTCATTTACCGCACGGTTTTTTTCCAATTTATTTGCACCATAAATTCCTAAGAGGTGGGTTTTTAATATTCCATTTTTGACGATAGTGGAGTTTTCTGCTATGTAGCCATCACTAGTAACAAAATATCCGTCTGCAATTTCATTGGAGACTGGGTGGGAATGGAAAGTCAATTTTGGATGGGTGATCTGTTTGTTCAGTTTGTTTTTATAAATAGAATTACCCGTAATCATTTTTCCATCACTGATATCTCCGGTAATAAATCCAAGAAAATCACCCAGGCAATCAGGTGTTACCAGTATTTGTCCCACAAACTTTTCAGGTATATTCTGAGTTTGCAGTTGTTCTACAGATTGTTTTAATAATGAATCAATTGTTCCGTATTTATAAAGAGGTTTATCTATTTCAAGGGCTGAAACACCTGTGTAGTTAAAAGATGAAGTATTCTTCCCATCTTTTGAAAGAAACATTGGTGAAAATCCATACATCCCCTCCCGGACTTCAAAATCAACTCCATTTGTATTCTGAAAAAATGATTTTGAATGATTAAAATCCATTGTAGCAGCTTCAATCTGAATTTGGGGATAAGTGGATTTAACATAATCTACAAATTCTTCTAAGGATTGATACATTTTATCTTGGTTGGCAGATTCATCTCCCTTTGAAAATGTTTGTGGAGATTGATTTTCTGCAATGTCATAAGCATCATCTGGTTGTGATCCTCTTGCCATATCCATAACGAGTTTCACAGCAGTATCAATACTGTCCTTATCTGTTTTATTAATTGAGGTTGCCCCCTTTTTTTGATCTACAATAACGGACATTCCCATACTGGTATCAAAAGTTGTTCGGAACAATGACATCTCTCCAAATTCCACATTCAGCTCTTTCTTTTCGGAATTGGTGAGTGAGCAGACTGCTTTTTCAGCGCCAGCTTTTTTCAAGGCATCCAAACAATAACTGACGGTTTCCTTTTGATTCATTACCTGCCCCCAATATTAACTTTACACTTAATTGCGGGACCACCCATTCCAACAGGTATGAGTTGTTTTTTCCCGCACATTCCGGCGGATGACCACGACATATCTGAAGATATCATGTCCACAGTTTTAAGCACATCAAAGGCTATTCCTGAGATTGTAGTATCTTTGATGGCGCGCCCGATTTTTCCATTTTTTATTTCATACCCCATTGTTATGGCAAACATAAATTCACTTGTAGAATCTGCCTGACCGTTTCCTGTTTTCACTAAGTAATATCCATCATCAATAGATGCTATCATGTCATCCAACGAGCTTGTTCCCGGAACAAAGGCGGTATTGCGCATGCGGATAAGCGGCTCATCAGAAAATTCGAAAGCCCTGGCATTACCCGTAGGTTCAGTTTCAAAATGGCGGGCACTATCTTTATTATGCATGAACCTCTTTAACACCCCATCTTTAATAATAGTTACATCTTCTGATTTTGTGCCTTCATCATCCACATAGACAGGTACAGGACAGGTTTCACCATCGTAGGTATTGGCATAATCTATAAGTGTTATCAGCGGGCTTGCTACCTCCTGATTTAGAAAATCTCCTGCAACAGACCCCCCTAATACCAGATCGGCTTCTGTGGTGTGTCCAATAGCTTCATGTGCCAGGATCCCTGCCAGGTCTGCATCTAAGATAACATCTTTCATACCGGCATTGGCATGTACTCCGTCAGCTTTTTGTTTCAACTTTTCAACCAATGCATCTATATCGGAAAAATAATCTGATGGCTGAAAAATTTTATCTTCTAAATGACCTAAACCACCCCAAGGATTCATTATGCTGACGGGAGCCCCGTCCTTTTCAATGGATAACGCCATGGCAAATAGTGCTCGCGGTGTCATAGAATATGATTCTGAACCATCAGAGGTATAAAGAGATTTTTCCATATCCAAACCACCCAATACCAGATTACGGGAAAGGAGTTCAGGGAATTTATTTTCGATATAAGCATCAACTTCCCGAATGAAATCTACCCAGTATTTCTGATTCTGGCGGTCCTTTTTAGTGCCCAAATCTATATCGTAATTTGCTTTAGTTTCAGGTAGAAAGTACCCACACCGGGAACTATCTTTTGTATTCATAAACTGGACATTTTCTGTAGATGCTTTCACCACACTAACAATACTATCGTCCGTAATATTCGGGTTGGAAGAAAACCCCCAATTCCCATCTTTAAATACCCGGGCGGAAACTCCACTTTCTGTTGTGGCAACATTCCCCGTAACATCACCATTGGTGAGTTGTACCCGGTTATTCCGATTTTCCTGCACTCTCAACTCAGTGTAATGTGTAAAACTATCTTTATATTTATTTAGCGATTCATGTTTCATTTAGATTTCCTTAATAAAGGCTCCTTTTTTATAAAATTAACTTTTCTCCCACAAAACACACTAAAATCACGAAAGTCTTATCTTTCAGTATAAAGCGTGATTATAAAAGTTAATTAGAATATTTTTTATTTACGATTATTAAATTCCTTTGTGGAACATTTAGTGAATTTTCATGTTTTTCGTGGGTTATCAACCATTTTTACAACGTCAATTCAAACGATTTCAGTAAAATGCCTGGGCAGGATACTCCGCCCATTTCTCTGCCATCATAAGTCTCAACTGCCGGATGAAGATGAGCTTTATCCGTAACCGCTTCCAAATTATCACCAAAGAAATTGTAGATACTGTCATCAAAACGCATATTTTCAATGGGTGCAACCACTTCCCCATTTTCTACCCAGAAACAGGCATAGCGGGTCATGCCGGTTATTCGTCCGCCAGGGCGATCACTCCAATTGAGGTAATGCAGATTTGATAAATAAATTCCAGTATCAATTTTTTGTACCACTTCATCTTCGTTTAAATCTCCAGGAGACAAAACAGGCGATCGTAAGGACTCTCCCTCTCCGGCAAAATTAGACTGCACACCATACTCCTTGGCGGTACGGGTGCTCACCAGAGTATTTTTTAAACTTCCGGCAAGAATGAGGTCTAACTTCTCCGGAGCCAGTTCACCATTACTGTTAAAGCGTGGTACAATGCCAGAAGTGAAATCTTCACTCAGCGTGAAACAGGGCGACATTTTTATTCCATTTTGGCGCATTTTACAGAGGGAACTATCCCCTTGCTGAATAGATGCTTCACCAACACCGCCCCATGAAAACATGCCTACAATATCTGCCACTCCAGCTGGAGCAATATAGGTGCGGTAGGCTCCCGGTTTAATTTTCTTCCCCGGTTTTTCCATCATCCGCAATTTAGCAATTGATTTTGCCATATTATTCTCATATTCAGATTGGTCCCAATGGCTGCCGGCGAAGGTGCCTTTTACCATGCGCTCATCAGGAGTTATTAGAGAATAATCTAAGGAGAATGTATCTGTGGCGAACCAATGTTTTTGTCCAGCGGAATTGGCATTACCGGTGAAAATTCTACCAGATGCCCAAATGCCTGCCAGGTCAACACCCTGCATTGCTGGACTCAGGGCAGAAACAGCCTCTTCTTCATTTAACAGGCTGCCATTATGTTCTTCCCGGCTGGAGCCTGTATCTTCGGGCATGACCACAAAAGGATCTTTAGGGAGTGTACCCACTTCAGTTCGTAATCGATTGAGCTCTTCCATGGCTGTTGCTTCATCCGTAGAAATATTTCCCGTTAAGGTGAAACTGCCACTGCAGGTGCGCTCATCTTTGATCAGTACAATACTTAAACTGGCATCATCTACCAAACCCGACTGCCGGACTTTAGACCGGCTGAAGCGTACAAATTGGCTGTTCTCACCGCCGATTGTTATTTTCAGATGCTCACCTGTGTTGAGATTGTTTAATAATGTTTCTGATAATTGATTAAATAGTTTTTCCATAATAATTTCCTTATTTATACGCCGCCAAAAACTTCTACATTTTCAAATAGACATACCGGCGAGGCATGTCCCACCCGGATTGCCTGATTGGGCTCGCCCTTACCACAATAGGGAGTTCCGTAAACCTCGAATGTATCTTGATTGCCCAGCATTTTCAGGCTGTTCCAAAATGGATTTGAAATTGCACGGTAGTTTGGGTTTTTTATTGTTTTGGTGAGCTTTCCATTTTCAATGAGCTTGCCGTATTCACAGCCAAACTGAAATTTATTGCGGTAATCATCAATTGACCATGAGCGATTGGTTTCCATATAGACACCATGGTCAACAGCTGCTATTATTTCATCAAAGGTGGATTCTCCCGGCTCAAGGTTTAAGTTTGCCATACGGTCTATGGGGGCACGGTTCCAGGAGGAGGCTCTGAAATTTGCTACGCCAGGCACACCCGAACGAAGCTGACTTTCTTTGCCGCCCAATCCTTTCACTAAGAGCCCATCTTTAATGATGAAGTCCCGCTCGGCTTTTAAGCCTCCATCATCATAGCCATAGCAGGCGAACTGATTAGCCACTGTTGGGTCAAAGGTGATATTCATAATTTTGGAGCCGTATTGTAACTTGCCAAAATCGGCTTCCCGGACAAAGGACCAACCGGCATAATTACGCTCATCACCCAGAATTCTGTCCACCTCTAAAGCGTGACCAACGGATTCATGAATCTGCAGCATCATCTGGTCTGATGCTAATACAAGATTGGTGGTTTCGGTGGGGCAATCTTCGGCATCTAAAAGCTCTAATGCCTGTTCCCCAACCCTTTGTGCCCGCGCTAAAACTAAATCTTCATCAAATTCTTCCATGCCAATCTGCAGGCAATGATTATCTGTTCTACGCTGATAGATATCATCTTTATGTGCCATGGCAGAATAATCGGACTGAATCATTAAAAAATTCTGCTGTATATCACTGCCGTTTGAGCTCACAAAATTGCTCTCAGTTTCAATAATCATTGCCATGGCATGAGCGCTGACAATCTGGTCATTCACCTTCAGTTGATTATAGGCTTTCAGCATAATTTCATTCAATCTTCCGGCAGATAATTCATTGACAGATTGCTGAAAGGGGGATTGAAAGCTGCCTTTTGTTACTGGCCGGGCTTCGGTGGTGAATTCAAACAGGGGATTTTTCGCTGAAGCTTTTGCCTGCCGCAATGCCTTCTCCGCCGCATTTTGAATACTGTCATGGTCAAGATTATTACAGCCATAATAACCAAACTGTCCATCTGCCAAAACTTCAACCATAACCCCATGGTCAACGCCTCGTGAATTGGCTTGAGGGTTTCCATCCCGGATGATACGGTAGGTAGTGGATTCCTTCACTTCTCTCAAGCCGACCCAGTCCGCCTGAACATCAATTGCCGATAATGCATCATTTAAATTGAGCCTTGACATAAATCTCCCTGAATTCTAATAGTTTTTGGTTATATGGAAAAGATGTAAATTTACGTCCTTTATCAGGGACAGAACAAAAAAGAATGGAATTTTTCTCAAACAGTATATTAAAGCAGAATTCGAAATAAAACAAAGGGAACAAAATGATTGAGAGCCAGAACATCCGCCAGATACTTGCCATCATGGTCACCGACATTGTGGATTATACCGAAACCATGAACAATGATGAAGATAAGGCCTGGGAATATCTCAAAAAGCAGAGAACACTTATCGCCCCGATGATCAGTAAAATGAATGGCCACATATTTAAGGAAATGGGTGATGGTACTTTCAGCAAATTCAAGTCCGCCATTGATGCCGTTCATTGTGCTGTAAAAATTCAGGAAGAAGCCATCAATAATGAGCTCCCCATTCGAATTTCCGTTCATTTGGGGGATGTAATGGATGATGGTGTGGATGTAATTGGGACTGGTGTGAATATCGCCAGCCGGATAAACAGCCTGGCAAAAACTGGTGGTATTGTTATTTCTGAGGATGTATGGAGACAGGTCAGAAATCAAGCGGATTTGGATGCCACATCAATGGGGCAAAAAGAAATCAAAGGTATTCATCAAACTGTAGAAGTGTTTGAGCTCACCTTCAGCCCAGATGGCAGCGTTACCAAAAAAGTAAAAGTTACAGAAACGGTTACCATAACTGATGAAGATGGGAAAAAGGTCCAGGCAGAAACTGCTAAAAAAGAATTTATTAAGAAAGTTGCCATTTTTCCATTTGAGTATGATGGTGAAGATGAGTCTCTTAACTTCCTTAAATATGGGTTCCCATTTGGCTGCTGTATAAGCCTACTGCAAGACCCTCTTATTGAATTGGAATTTCCCAATAAAATGGAGTTTGGTGGAGAAGATTTTATCAATAAGCTTCAAAAGTCAGGGTATGATAGGGGAAAAAATGCTCCCATGCCCTTAAAAAAGAAAATCGCAAAAGAATTACATTGTGATTATTTTGTCTCAGGTAAAATAGAATTTATTAGCAGCAATTATCAAATTACATGCAAAGTTTTTAGTTCAAAAAATGGCAAACTTTTAAATGAAACAACAAAAGCAGCACCCAATTACCAATCATTGATTGATATTTTTTCAATGCAAATTCGTAAGGATATCAGAATTCCTCCATCTCATATTGATGAGATTGATAATCTGCCTTTCGTTGAGTTAACAACAGAGAAAGTTGAAGTTTTTATTTTATATTTTTCTTTTAAAGAAAAAATTTTATTCTTAATTAATACTTTTTTAATAACTTTTTCTTTATTTACAACAGGTATGATTTCAATATTGTTACCACTGCTGAATAATTTTTTAACCTTTGGCATTGTATAATTCGACTTACTTAAATATGTATGTTTTTTATCACAGAACCTAAAAACTTCT
>SCKP01000025.1 GCA_004124405.1 Fidelibacterota bacterium
CGGTGGTTATAGACGAAACAGATATTGGAATGGAGGGTATTGCTATAGAGGTTGCTGGAGGAATTTCTATACCTATCAATATTCCCATACCCGCCGGAGATTTATTTAATTTCTATTTTCCCTGTTTCCCTGAGTCCAAATTTGGAACAGTGCAGGATTTATTAACTAGTTCCGCATCATTAATGAATGGAACATTAGAAATGCCATTTTCTTTTGAAAGTCATGAATCTTTTACTATCAAAAGACTAATTGTTACAGAGGGTTCATATGAAATGTCTGTTTCAAATAATTTTTCTTTGCCTATTAATGTAATTTTTGATTTGACAAATTCGGATTCAACACTCTATTCAGTTAATTTTGATAAAATTATGCCCTATTCAACAGAAACTAATAATGTTCAAATTACTGATGATGATTCGGCTGAGCTCTATATTTCAGAAGCTATTAAATATAATGTTAATATTACAATGTTGAACGAAGAAAAAGATTGTCAAACTACTATTTTTGAAGATGGTTGGACAGTGCAAGAACAAGCAGAAAGTTTAATTATTGATTTCACTGCAGCATTCGATAAAATCGGGTCTGTAGTGGCAGATGTGAATATTGAGGCACCCTCGACAGATCCTATTATGATTGGTATTCCTTCGATGGCAGGCATTTCAATTACTAAGGCTAAATTTGCTGATTATTCAGAAGAATACCCCAATCAATTTCAATTAAATATAACCAATGGGTTTATTGCAGACCTCAATATGACCATGACTTTTAATAATATATTCAATCATGCTATTTATGAAGGAGTAGATTATTTAACGGATGCTCTGGTTGTATCTATGACCATAGAACCCGGTCAAACATTAAATGAGATCATTGATATCAGCGATAAATTTTTAGCTTATGGTGTTAACTCTGAACAACCGGTGGATTCAATTGAGATAGCCTATGAAGTGCATATTCCATCTAAAGAATACACTATTGATGTAGTAGATGGCTCCATTAATATTGGAATGCCATCTATAAATTCAATCGAAGTGACCAATCTACGCCTGGAGTATATTGCGGCTGTTACGGATAGCCTAACATTTCCTGAAAGTCCGCCTATTGAAGGAATTCCTGATGGGTTTTCAGGCTTTGAATTTTATGATATTATAATGGAAATTGATTTTTTTAATGAAATTGGAGTTCCGGTAGGTCTCAATATGGAGCTATTGGGCAGCAAAGAAGGAATTTTGGATACCAAAGTTGTAGCAATTAATACAGAAATTGGGGCACCCTATAAGGATAATTATGGCTGTACTTTTAATAATACAGGTGATACAGCTCGAACAGTAATCAGGCTAAATAAAGATTTTCAAACAACAAAATATTATTGCAATCCATCTGATTCTGAGCCATCATTGGTTTTGCAGAAAGAACTTGATAATGTAGAAGGTGGCAACAGTTCTAGTATTGTTGATCTGATGAATTTTGCACCTGAACATATATATGTAGGCGGGGAGGTTATTATTAATGGTGAGGGAATATTAGCGCCGGGCTCACAAATATGGGGTACTTTCACTCTCATCGCACCATTGGCATTCATTTTTGAAAAACCCATTAATATTATCCCTGCTGAATCAACCCCCATGTCCCCAATGGACCCTTCAACTTCTCAGCAGATAGATTCTGCCTTGGTGGAGGCAGCCCTGAATGTGACCATTACTAACAGCTCACCCCTTGGGGGTAGTTTATCTCTGCTCATATCCGACAGTACTATATTCCCGCTCTTTTTGGATTCATTGGTAACAGGCAAATGGGAAGTCCAGTCAAAAAATATTAATACCATGATTTGGGATACATTGCGCCCTGATCTAGCCTTAGATGGTGATGTGATAGATTCTATATTATTTACACCTATTGATCCATCAGATGCAAAATCGAAAGCTTTAGAAGTAAGATTTTATAAGAACAATATACTTCAATTTTTTGTAGGCAGAATGTTTGAATTGGAGTTTCCCAGGGCTGACTCCATTGAATATCATTTGGGATATGCCAACCCAGAATTCCCCAATATACATACCTCAAGCATGGTTATTGATACTACCCGTATGGCCTGGGTGATTACGGAAGAATCCCGCTATACTATTGCTATGATTACTTTTGACAAAAGCCCTATACAATCTGGTACTGGTGAATTTATTCCTCTTACTTTCCAGACAACCAATACCATTGGAGTACAAGCCTACCTCACTCTTACTTTAGATACGGGTGGACTTGGCAGAGAAAAAAATTCAAATGATAAATAACAAGATTACAATTTTTACTATTTTTCTTTTAAGTTCCATTATTTTTGGACAGCCTCACCATGATGCCCGTATGTTGGGATTAAATGGTTCCTACACTACATTGGCTCAAGGGTATCAAAGTATTGGCGTGAATCCTGCAAACCTTGCCGCCTATAATTATAGGTCATTCAATTTACTAAACTTATCACTGGGGCTTAGCAATAATGCATTTTCCATAACAAATTATAATGCTATTAATGGAGCCAACCTGGAAGACACTTTGTCATTCAACTATTATCCCAAATCTCAGTTTTATGATATGTTTGGTGGAGAAGGCATCCGATTGATGCAGTCGATAGAACTTCCTTTACCCATATTAAATTTTTCAACCCGGAGATTTGCGCTCACCTCTAATTTTTCTTCAAATCTTGACATGGGACTTCCCAATGGATTGTTGGATTTGCTTTTATTTGGTAATCCCATTGGAAGCAGTATTTCCATAAATTTGGAACAGAATAGTATTACAACCCAGGATATTGGATTGTCATATGGGCATTTATTTAACCAATTCTACGTTGGATTCACACTAAAATATATTTTGGGTCTGTTTTATATGGGAATGGAATCAATTGATACCCCATTTATTACTACCGACAGCACCGGAATCACAGGGCAAAACCAGTATCTCATTCAACAGGCTATTGGAGGTTCTGGTACAGGTCTGGATATAGGCATTACCACCCAGGAATCAAAAGCTGGATATCGATTTGGATTGTCGATAATCAATCTGTTTGGAACCGTAAAGTGGACCCAAGAGCATTTTTTACGTAAGAGGCTTGAAAAGACCCTGAAAAATTCTGCAGGAGATTTTTATCTTCGCCCCAATGAGTTTATGTATGTGAATATGGTTATGGATTCTGTCACAGGTATGTCTTTCAGTAAAACATCTGGAGACCCTTTAATTTATTATGAAATGTATAAGGTGATACCCCTTGAAAAATTATCTGGGATAACCATGACAAATCAGGATTCAGCATTATTGGTGACACTTGCAGATGGTACTTATTATTTCCCATCCGGAGGTGAATACAAAATTACTGATTTAATCGGAGATGGGGATACTACCTATACAGTAGCAGAAAATTACGCAAACTATTCAACGGGAGGGGATAATCCATTTCAGACTCGTCAGCCCATGTATCTTCGGTTGGGCATGTCCCGAAAATGGGAGGAGCAGGCCATAGTTGCAGCTGATTTAGTAACGGGGTTCTCAAACAATTATGGTTCCAGCACAACCTGGCGGGCATCCATAGGAGTGGAAATTATTCGCTTCAAGGGACAATTTCTCCGCCTGGGTTATGCCATAGGTGGAATTACTAAAAAAAGTATGAGCTTGGGTTACGGGAAAAAATTAGGTCCGCTTCACTTAGATATTGGGATGGCCTTTAATGGAGGTTTTTCTATTGAAACTGCCAAGGGATTTGACATTGCAATGGGACTCGTCTGGCAATTGAGGAAACCTAAGAAAGAAGATTAATTATAACCTGAAAAAATTCCCACAAAAAACACGAAAGCCACTAAATATCTTGTTATTTTAATTTTTGTATTTTTTAGTGTATTTCGTGGGTTTTAAGTGCGTGTATTCTTAAATAAGTATAATCCCGAAAGAAAGAAAATCAGGTTTGGTATCCAAACAGAAAGAAATGGACTCAGCGAGCCTTTGTATCCCAGCGACTGCCCGGTTTTAATGGCGGCATAGTACAAAAAAATAACGAAGATACTGATTCCAATTCCTACTGCTAGATTGCTTCGGGGTTTCCGGATGGATAATGATAATCCAAATAAAACCATTAGAAAACTGGTACAGGCAAAAGCTGGTTTAAAATACATATTCACTGCCCAGCGGGGATCTTTTACCCCGTGTTGTTCCAGTTTAGCAACAAACTTCTTCAGTTCCCAATAATTCATTTCCTCAGGTTTAACGGTGGATTGGGTGAGGTCAGTAGGTGTGAAATTTAATTTTAAAATGGTATCCTTTTCGGATTTGTGAAAGCTCAACGTTTCGTCCTCCCAACTTCGGGTGAAATGATTGGGAAGTATCCAATATTGTTCATCTGCATTCCATTTCATGAGCGGAGCATCTAAGCGGGAAACGAGGGTACCATCAGAAAATTTCTGTATGGTGATATTATGTGCAGTTTGATTCCGAAACCGATAGCGCTGAATTCCCAAGACCTCATTTTTTGCTTCCTGGCGAAAGATATCTTTCTTTTTCATTTTCTGAGCCTTGGATCTAATAAGGTTATATTTTGTACCCAGTTCATTTCTTTTTTGAAGGTGCTCCGTCACATATAAATTATCAAAATAGAAAGAAAAAATACTGAAAAATAACCCCATAATTAATAGGGGAATACTCAACCGTCTTATACTCACCCCTGACGCTTTCAGCGCACTGAGTTCATTATTTTTCTGTAGAATTCCAAAAGTGAATACAGTGGACAATAAGAGTGACATGGGGAGCCCCAGACTGAAATACCAGGGAACCGTATGATAATAATAACGGATTACTTCCCGGCTGGGCATTTCGGAGTCCATGATATGGTCCAAATGATCCACAATATCCACCAATAGAAAGATGACAATAAAAACCAGCAGGGTCATTAACACCTTGGTGGTAAAATGCTGGAGAATATATTTGTCCACTAATTTGGGCATGGGTAAAATTAGGATATATTAGGGGTATTTAAAATCAGCATTGTTTTATCTTTTTCGATTTAAAAACCAAAACACAAAGGGCAGGCAAACCAGGTACATCAATATACCATACACTCCAGAAGGCATACTAAGCGGTGACAGTCCCACTTCCTGATTCATAATGATGTTACCGATGGTGATCCCAACCGTTGCATTCTGTATTCCTGATTCAATGGCAACGGTTACTGCTCGTTTGGTATTCATTTTAAAATATTGGGCACTATTGTATCCGATGAATAGCATGATTATAATAAGCGTAACAATTGCAGGTCCAAGTGTAGCCACATTGGTAATAAATGCATCCCATTCACTGGCTAAAGCACCAGTAACAATAATTACAAATAATCCAGTGGAAATTTTACTGGCAGTTGGTTCAAATGACTTTGCGAAAACTTGGAATTTAGTGTGCATCAGTAACCCGATACCAACGGGAATTGCTGTGATGAGGCACATGGTAATACCCAATGACAGAATATTAATTGGTGGTGCTTCTGCTCCCATGAAGTGCTGCATGGAAAATCCTGTAATAAGGGGCAGTGTTATTACCGTTGCAATACTCATCACAGCCGTATAAGAAATAGACAGCGCCGTATCTCCCTTCGCCAATTTTGTAATCATATTGGATGTAACCCCGCCCGGGCAGCAGGCAAGAATCATCATACCAACTGCCATTTCTTCTGTCAATCCAGAAAGGCTCACAATTATGAAAGCAACAATTGGAAGGATAATCATCTGATTTAGAATTCCTACACCAAAGGCTTTTGGTTCACGAATAATATTTGTAAAATCACTCGCGGTTAGTCCAAGACCAAGGGTGAACATTATAAACACCAGGGATAAGGGTAGAAAAATATCAATAATCATTTTTCAGTATTCTTTCTGATTTTTTTCAATTCTTCAAGAATTTGAGTGAGTACATTTTCATTGGATAAATTTATAGGCTCACTAGTTGTTGTGGATTCTGAAACCGGGTGTAACGATTTTAATTTATCCCTTAAATCACCATGAACTGAATTATAATCTAGTATCCCCGATAAACATCCTTCATAGCCAGAAGCAGTTTGAGATTGTCCGGCTGTTTGAACTTGTATGGTACCAATTTTCAAATAACGATCAAAAGGACCCCGTTTAAGTACAAAATCCGTGATAGATCGATATGGAATATTTTGTTCTTTTTTGGTAAGTATCCCTGAAAGAATGGTTATCCGGTCATTCCGAACAATATAAGTAAGATTCTTAGTCCAAAGATGGATTATAGGATATGAAATAACCCACATTACTAAATTAGCCCCACAGCAAATTGCCCAAAGCACCAATGTTGACTCAGGGTCAGGATTTGAATAATTTATTATTAAATGCAACACCCCTGCAGATATCAAAGTTATTCCTGATATGGTAGCGAGGATTAATATTTGTGCCGTCCAATATTTTTTATGTGGTTTTATGGTATTTTCCATTTTTGTTTCCTATTTAATGAGTAATTGTTAATAAAATGAAATAGTTAATTCAAGGTCATACTTTATAATACATATCCAGGTAGCGTTTTAAGAAATCCCTCACTACCCCTTTAAAGGGGAGGGAGGCTGCCATGCCGTACACCGGTGCCATACCACCAGATTCAGAAGGGTGAACTTTTATGTAATTAATAGATTCTTTCAAGTCAGACAGAAACCGCTCAGCTACCCCTGCTTGAGTATGCCGCAGGGTGAGGCAGATGTGCACACAGGCAGGTTTATGCAGTCCATTTAAGTTCCAGCCTTTCTGAGTCATTTGATCCATCACTTTGTAAATGTCAAGATTTTTTGATTCGAAGGCAATGACCCATAGGGGGTCACCCATGAGAGTTAATTCTGAGATTTCACCGATGCCCTGTTTTATTACTTCTGCTGTCTCCAGTATTTTTTGCACCGAATCCCGATACCCGTCTTCACCAAGGGATAGCATTGCAGCCCAGCAGGCAGCGCTGAGGGCGCCCGGTCGGCTGCCAGCAAAAGTAGGAGAGAAATACAAGCCCCCGGGCCAGTCAGCTATGGTGTAATATTGGTATTGTCTAAGTTCTGTACTGCGGTAGAGAATGACGGATGTGCCCTTGGCAGCATACCCGAATTTATGGGTGTCAGCAGATATTGAGGTCACACCCGGTAGGCGGAAGTCAAATTCTGGAACTGGATAGCCCAACTTTTCAGCCCAGGGGAGAAAAAATCCACCTAAGCAGGCATCCACATGAAAACAAATGCCTCTTTCCCGTGCAATTTCAGACATCTCCTTGATTGGGTCAACAATACCTTGCGGAAAATGTGGTGCAGACCCCACAATACAAATGGTATTTCCGTTGGCGGCTTTTCGTACAGCGTTTACATTTGCCTGGTAGTTATTATCAATAGGGACTCGTTTAACCTTAATTTTGAAATATTCCCCGGCTTTATCAAATGCTGCATGCGCTGTTACCGGAATAACTATATTCGGCCGTCGGATTCCGTTTACTTCTTTGGCTCTATCCCGATAGGTTTTCATGGCAAGTAGAATGCTTTCGGTGCCGCCGGATGTCACTACCCCACAGACTTCATCATCGGTTTTATCAGCACCCAGCATCTGGGCTGTCATAGATACTATTTCCGACTCAAATTTACTGGCGCTGGGAAAGAGGTCGGAATGGAGGGGATTACTCTGTGACTGCAATGCATAAACCTCATTGAGAAATTCAATATGTTCGGAATCCCCATGATATACTGCACCTGATACTAGACCCTCCTTCCAACGTTTTTCTTCCAAAGAGGTGATCTTTTTCAATTCATTTAAGATATCCTTTCGATCAATACCCGATTCAGGCAGTTTTGAATGGGTTTGAAAGATCCCTGTATATGGTTTTACCATAGATTCTAAGTCACCTACCATTGAATTTGTTTGGTTTTCAATTTCTTTCTTCACAGATGGCAGTTTACGCAGGAATTTTTCCAGAAAATGTGCAAGCCCATTTGGCATCCATTTTAATTTTTCAGTCATTTGATTAAAATCTGCCATCAAATAATTACCTGAAGTGCTTTTTGAAGGATGGTGTATTTAACCGGTGGAATACCTATATTTTCACCATCTGTTTCTAAAATGACGGAATCTTCTGTGCGAAGTTCAAATTCACGACAAGTTTTATAATGTGCCAGCTTTTTGTTCAAGACTGTCCCCGTAAAGAGGGAGGGCATCAAAGCTGCTAATCCAAGCCTGGAAGTCCCATCCAGCCATACTACAGAAAGCAGTCCATCATCCTGTACGGGTTCAACCCCATAGCTCATATCACCGCCAAAATTTGCTGTTTTAAAAATAGTAATATTTGAAAAGTTTTGGATGGATAATTTTTCTCCATCCATCCTCATTTCTGCTGAAAAAGGTGTAAACTCTGTAATGGCTTTTAGTCCACAGATTACGGCTCCGGCATCTACACTCATTTGCTTAATCTTTTTGGTGAGGCCAGTCACCGAATTAAATTTTTCATTAGCCAGACTGATAATACCTATGCTGGAATTATTGATAATATAGCGGCTAATCCGTTTTCCTGAAAAATCCCGACATTCAACCTTGAAAATATCAATGGCAATGGAATCTTCTGATTGAATCCGATCTACTAGACTTTTTTTATTTTTAAATTTCTTTTCAAAATCACAGCTGCTACCGGCAGGGAAAAAGATAAGTTTTAAATCATCAGATATTATTTTGTTTTCCTTAAACATTCCTTGAAGGACTTCATTTAAAGTGCCGTCTCCACCGAATACACCAATACGATTATAACCTGATGAAACAGCTTCAGTTACAAGCTCCGTAGCGTGGTTTTGGTATTCTGTTGTAACTGAGTGATAGGGAATATGATTATTTTTCAAGTCATTTTCAAAAACCTGCCAGCGTTTTTTGGCCTGACCATCACCAGCGGTGGGGTTTACAATGATGAATGTTTCAGGTTTCACAAATAAAAGAAGTAATTATTAATATTTCCATTGGCTGATTTTGATGTTTAAAAGGGTGATCTCTAATTATAAATTACTTTCTTTTATCCTAATGGATGTATAAAAAATACTAAGGAAATTTGGAGTCCGCCAACCGAGTTGGGGGCGCTTTAACATGGTTAAAGTAATCCAAAGGGGATTCTATTGATGAATTAACACGGTTAATTCACTCCCTAATGCAAAATTGTCATTTTTCTATATGGAGGGAAGTTTGTAAATTATAGGTCATTATGGCAGGATTTAAATTACATTCATCTTATGAGCCAGCTGGAGATCAACCGCAAGCGATTGAAGAGTTGGTAACAGGAATTGAAAAGGATTTAAAACATCAGGTATTGCTGGGTATAACGGGATCAGGTAAAACGTTTACCATGGCCAATGTAATACAGGCCGTACAAAAGCCTACGCTCATTCTATCTCATAATAAAACCCTGGCGGCTCAATTATATGGCGAATTCAAGAGTTTATTCCCTGAAAATGCAGTGGAGTTTTTTATTTCCTATTATGACTATTATCAGCCCGAAGCGTATTTGCCGATTACAGATACTTTTATTGAAAAAGATATGTCCATAAACGAAGAGATTGATCGGCTGCGGCTGAAAGCCACCACATCTCTTATTGGCAGGAAGGATGTCATTATCATTTGTTCTGTTAGTTGTATTTATGGAATTGGCTCTCCCGAAACCTACAAATCAATGTTGGTGCATGTTGATAAAACGTCACCCCTTGATCAAAAGCATTTTCTACATTCTCTGGTGAATATTCATTATGTTCGTAATGACTTGGTTTTAGAACCGGGCACCTTCAGGGTGAGGGGGGATGTGATTGAGGTATTTCCAGCTTATGATGAATGGGCTCTGCGCATTGAACTGTTTGGTGATGAAGTAGAAAAAATTTATACTTTTCATCCTCTCACTGGTGAGGTGCAATACGATTTTGATGATTTCTGGGTGTATCCCGCCAAACATTTTGTAACGTCACGGGAAAATCTGAACAGAGCCATGGATGATATTCGGGTTGAATTGTCAGAGCGATTGAAGTATTTACGAGAGGAAGCTCTTTTGCTTGAGGCACAACGATTGGAGCAGCGCACATTATATGATTTAGAAATGATGGCAGAGTTGGGATACTGCTCCGGTATTGAAAATTATTCCCGTCATTTAGAAGGCCGGAAGAAGGATGAGCGTCCCAGCACCTTAATCGATTTCTTTCCGGATGATTTTCTCATGTTTACCGATGAATCTCATGTTTCAGTTCCACAGATTAGGGCCATGTATAATGGAGATAAATCACGAAAAACCAGTTTGATTGACCATGGATTTAGACTTCCCTCTGCCCTGGATAACCGTCCTATGAAATTTGAGGAATTTGAAGACTCAATAAATCAGGTTATCTATGTTTCAGCAACGCCCGGAGAATATGAACTTCAGCAGACAAAAGGTGTGATAGTTGAACAGATAATCCGGCCTACTGGTTTATTGGATCCTGAAGTTATTGTGAAGAAAACCAAGGGACAAATTGATGATTTGATTGGGGAGATTCATGAAGTAATTAACCGGGATGAACGGGTTTTGGTTACTACTTTAACTAAGCGCATGGCAGAAGATTTGACCGATTATCTCAAAGGTGTAAATATCAAGGCAGAATATATGCACAGTGATATTGATACTATCAAGCGGGTGCAAATTCTACGGGGACTTAGAATGAAAGTTTTCGATGTATTGGTTGGTATTAATCTACTGAGAGAAGGGTTAGATTTGCCGGAGGTATCTTTGGTTGCTGTACTGGATGCGGATAAGGAGGGCTTTTTACGTTCCAAGTCATCCCTCATGCAGGTATCCGGGAGGGCAGCTCGAAATATAAATGGTAAAGTGATTTTATACGGCGATAAAGTTACAGCATCCATGCAGCACCTCATTGACGAAACAGAGCGGCGGAAAAAGGTTCAAATTGAATACAACAAGACCCATAAGATTCAGCCTCGAACAATCTATAAATCAATGGAAGATATTAGACTCACAACTGCAGTTGCAGATAAAAGTTCTGATCAAAATCTTGAAGATGTGATAAATATTGACGTTTCAACTTTAGATGGGATTGAAACTAAAACTTCACTGGATGATCTTAAAAGAAAAATGTTACGCTGTGCAAAGGATCTCCAATTTGAACAGGCAGCAATTTTGAGAGACAAGATTAGAATTATTGAAGAGGCGGTTTGAAAGGGTATTCCAAAATATTGATTAATGAAAGGCATTAAAAATGGTTGATAAAAATATATTACATATGTTGGTTGTGGTAATGATTTATGTACTATTTATCAGGAAAAATATTGCTAATAAATATTGGGGTATGCGTCTTGGGTTTATTTATGCAGGTGCCGTTATTATTTCTGCTCTTATAATTCGCTTCTGCTAAAATGAAAAAATTACAAATTTAATAAAATAGATTGATGAAAAAGAAAGTATTGATTTTAGGTTCAGGTGGCAGGGAGCATGCTCTGGCTTGGACTTTTGCCAGGGATGATAATGTGAGCGAAGTCTATTGTGCCCCAGGCAATGGCGGTACAGCCGAAATTGCTGAGAATATTAAGATTAATCTCGTAAATCTTCAGGAAGTGTTACGATTAGCTCAGGAGAAAAATATTGACCTCACAGTTGTTGGACCAGAAGACCCCTTAGCAAGTGGCATTGTAGATTTATTTCGTAAGGAAGGCTTGCGCATTTTTGGTCCTGATAAGTATGGCGCTCAGTTGGAGAGCAGTAAATTATTTGCGCGAAATTTAATGGCCGAAAAGAAGATACCACAACCTTTATTTTATTCATGTAATACAAGAGAAGAAGTGGAAACACTTAAGGGAATACTTGAACTTCCATTGGTGCTGAAAGCGGATGGTCTCGCTGCGGGCAAAGGGGTGCTTGTCTGTGAAACAGATGATGAATTTGAAAAGGCATTGAAAACCATTTTTGAAGATGGGGAATTTGGAGATGCAGCTCGTAGAATATCTCTGGAGAGATGTCTTATAGGAGAGGAATTATCTGTGTTTGCAGTTTGTGATGGAGAGAATTTCAAAATCCTAAATACAGCCCAGGATCATAAGCGGGCATTTGATGATGATAAAGGTCCAAATACCGGGGGAATGGGTGCCTATTCACCCACGCCGCTTTCTACTCCTGAGCTGATTGACAGGGTGGGGGTTGAAATTATTCAGCCCACTTTAGATGCCATGAATTATCGTGGCCACCCCTATACTGGTTTTTTATATGTGGGTCTTATGATTGTTGATGGGGACCCTTACGTTATAGAGTTTAACGTTCGTATGGGCGACCCGGAAACGCAAGTGGTTTTGCCCTTATTAAAATCTAGTCTGTTTGAGCTGTTATGGAATGCAACTGAAGGGAAGTTGAAGAAGTCTAAGGTAATGGTATCCCCTGAAACGGCAGTGACGGTAGTATTGGCGGCAGACGGCTATCCCGGGAAATATGAAAAAGGGATGAAAATTAAAGGCTTAGAAAAAGTAAAAGACCGTTTAGTATTCCATGCCGGAACTCTGCAAAAGGACCATGATATCATTTCCAATGGGGGGAGAATTCTCAATGTTGTAGGATTTGGGAAGGATTTACAATCTGCAATCGATGATGCTTATAATATTGTTGAATCAATCGATTTTTCCGGGAAGTATTATCGAAAAGATATTGGCAAACGAGGATTGCAATATTTAAAAAAGGGAGATACAAATGATTGACATCGATAAAATCCGCAGATCGGCAGACATTATCGGTGAGTCTGAGGAAATACATGAAATGATGGCACTAATAGGTCAAGTAGCCAATACAGATATTTCAGTTCTCATTACGGGGGAATCTGGCGCAGGGAAGGAAGTGGTTGCAAAGGCCATCCATAAAAATAGTCGGCGAAAATTTGAAAAAATGATTACGGTTAACTGTGCCGCAATTCCGTCAGGAATTATTGAATCTGAACTTTTTGGGCATAAAAAAGGGTCGTTTACCGGGGCATCCGAAGCTCGAGCCGGATATTTTGAAGCAGCTCACAAGGGTACTATGTTCCTAGATGAGATCGGTGAATTACCTTTGGAAACACAAGCCAAACTTCTTCGGGTGATTGAGCAGGGTGAATTTATGAAGGTGGGTGACACCAATATCATGAAAACTGATGTGCGGATTATTGCAGCCACAAATCGAATCCTCTCTGAAGAAGTAAAAAAGAGTAATTTTCGCCAAGACCTATATTTCAGATTGAAAACAATCAATATCCATGTCCCTCCTTTGAGAGAGCATATCAATGATATGTATTTGTTTATTGAAAGATTTGCCCTGCTTTTCACTGCAAAGAATGATATTCCATTTAAAGGCTTCTCCTCTGAAGCTCTTACGGTGATGAAACGATATGCCTGGCCTGGAAATGTGAGAGAACTAAAAAACGCAGTGGAAAGTCTGTTGGTGATGAACCGGGGAGAACGTATAACGGATGAGATGGTTACAAATCAGCTAAAATTAGATACTTACCAGACAAACCCAAACTTACCCGTTTTTGTTGATGCGGATGCAGATAAGGTTGAACGGGAACTTATACTGAAACAGTTATTATTTCTACGTCAGGATGTGAATGAAATTAAACAATTGATGGTGGGAGGCAGGGGAGTTTCTGTAGAAGCAGTTCAGCCATCCAATCCTGCATTATTTCTTCCACCCGCCACCACGACAGCTAATATACCGGATTCACTTGCCCAGGTAGAAGATGGAACTCTGCATGCCATCCAGGATGACGTTATTGGTGAAATCACTATGAGTGAATTGGAGCAGGAAATGATAGAAAGGGCTTTGGAAAAGTTCAGGGGAAACCGAAGAAAAACAGCCCGGGCATTGGATATTTCAGAGCGTACACTCTATCGAAAAATTAATGATTACGGCATTCAGAAAAAATTTAAAGATTCATGAATCGACATTCAGCTAAATCCCTCATTTTCATAATGCTTTTTCAGGGATGTTTGTTTTATTCCATCCGGGGATCTTTGCCAGCCCATATAAATAGTATTTCATTAGCGCCGGTAGTAAATGAATCGGCTGAATTTGAGGCAGCGGAAATATTAAATGAACAACTTAATAAGCTCATGGTGAATGAAAATGTGTTGGATATAGTGCTTCCTGAACAAGCAGATAGCCGGCTGGAAATAGTGATATTATCGGTTACGGATAAACCCTATACGGTAACCCTTTCAGCAGATTCGGGAATGGAAGAAGTGGAAGAGTGGAAGTTAACCATTAAAACATCCATCACCTGGTATGACCTGAAGCGGGATGAAATTTTATTTGAAAAGAAAATGAGCAGCTGGGGATCCTATACTCCCGGTGTGGATATCAGCACAGATAACATTGATAATGATGGTGATAATTTGATAGATAGTGAAGACAGTGACGAAATTGGTTCTCCCCGGGAATCTGCCCTGAGTATTTCTGTCCGCCGTCTTACTGAAGATATTGTAAACGAAATAACCAATACATGGTAAATTGGGGAGTATATGACAGTAGCACGAATAAATAGAATTTCTGAGTTTGAAGGACAAACAGTACAATTGAACGGATGGGTGTATAATTCTCGTCGGAGTGGTAAAATTGGATTTTTAATGTTCCGTGATGGTTTTGGCATCATCCAATGTATTGTGGCGAAAAATGATGTGGGTGAAGATGCATTTGATCTATTTAAAAGCCTAACGCAAGAGTCCTCTCTTTCCGTAATTGGGGAGGTGGTAAAAAATGACAGAGCACCCGGTGGTTTTGAAATGGTGGTTTCAGAATTAACAGTGCACCAGCTAAGCAGTGAATATCCCATTACCCCCAAAGAACATGGTACTGATTTTCTCATGAATCACCGTCATTTATGGCTGAGAAGCAAACGCCAACACGCTATTCTAAAAGTAAGGCATGAAATTATTAAGGCAGTGCGGGATTTCTTTGACTCCAATGATTTTACCTTATGTGATTCGCCCATTTTCACCCCCAATGCAGCCGAAGGAACATCCACCCTGTTTGGCACTGATTATTTTGGTGATACGGCCTATTTGGCTCAGACAGGTCAATTATATGGGGAAGCAGCCGCTATGGCTGTCGGTCGGCATTACAACTTTGGTCCCACATTCCGGGCGGAAAAGAGTAAAACCCGACGCCATCTCACCGAATTCTGGATGGTTGAGCCTGAAATTGCCTACTGTGATATTAATGAAGATATGGATTGGGCAGAGCGTCTCATTCTTTTCATAATTGAACGTGTATTGGAAAATCGAAAAAATGAATTGGGAGTTTTAGAACGAGACCTGACAAAGTTGGAACAGATTAAAGCGCCATTTCCCCGAGTGAGTTATACTGAATGTGTAGATTTGCTAAATAAGGGTGGTATCGATTTTAAATGGGGAGATGATTTCGGCGCTCCGGAAGAAACATTTATTGGTGAACAGTTTAATCAGCCCGTCATGGTTCATCGGTTTCCATCAGCAATTAAGGCATTTTATATGAAACGTGACCCTGAAAATGACAAGGTGGTTTTGGGAATGGATGTTCTTGCCCCTGAAGGATTTGGTGAAATTATTGGCGGCTCCGAGCGGGAAACCGAAATTAATTTACTGGAAGACCGCATTAAGCAAGAAGAGCTGAATCAGGCTGATTTGGAATGGTTTCTGGATTTGAGACGCTATGGATCCGTTCCGCATTCGGGATTCGGTATGGGGATAGAACGGGTTGTAGCATGGATTTGCAATCTCCCTCATTTACGGGAATCGATTCCCTTTCCAAGGACTATTGGAAGGCTGAATCCGTAGGATGTGAAAGTTGTTTTAGCTCAAATTAATCCCACCGTTGGAGCATTAGATGCTAACTCTGAAAAAATAAAAGAGATCATTCGAGAGTACACTTCCCAGTGTGATCTCATTATATTTCCAGAAATGGTTCTAACAGGCTATCCTCCTCAGGACCTATTATTAGATGATACTTTTATTCAGCAAGCTCAGGAAGCACTTGAAAGCATTGTTGATGCTGTTAAATCCACGGCAGTTATTGTAGGGACGATTCGAAAAGAAAACAATAATCTCTTTAATACCGCTGCAGTTATTCAAGATAATGCTGTTATTACATACCGTGATAAAACCCATCTGCCCACCTATGATGTGTTTGATGAATTCCGTTATTTTACTCCTGCAGAATCCATAAAGCCGATTCAGGTTAATGTAGAAGGGAAGTCTGTCAAATTGGGGGTTCAGATTTGTGAAGACCTCTGGGATGATGAATATGAAGCCAAGGTTAGTAAATTGCTCTGCAGTCAGGGCGCTGAATTAGTGATTAACATTTCCGCATCCCCTTTTCATATTAATAAGCTCCAAGAACGTATTGAAATAATAGGTGATAAGGCGAAAGACTTAAAGTGTAATTTTATATATTGCAACCTGGTGGGCGCTCAGGATGAGTTGGTATTTGACGGCCAATCCTGCATTGTAAATTCCGCTGGTGAAGTAATATTCCTTTCTGCCGCATTTGAGGAAAGTGTTCAGCTGGTTGATATGGAAAAATGTAATCCAATAAAAGTTTTAGAACCTCCTGAAGAAGAACAGATTTTCAATACACTTTCCCTGGGGGTAAAAGATTATTTCCAGAAAACAGGGCATAACCGTGCAGTTATAGGACTCAGCGGGGGCATTGATTCGGCCCTTACCGCCGCCATTGCTAAAAATGCCCTTGGCAGTGAAAATGTACTGGGGATTGCTATGCCCTCTATTTTTTCATCAGACCACAGTATAAATGATGCGCAGGCATTGGCAGAAAATCTGGGTATTCAATTTGAAATTATACCCATTAAAAAGATCAATGAGCAAATGCTTGATGGGTTATCGCCAATATTCAATGGGTCTGAAGCGGGATTAGCAGAGGAGAATCTTCAGGCAAGAATTCGAGGAAATATTCTCATGGCAGCAGCTAATAAGCAGGGTGCTCTATTGCTTAACACGGGTAATAAAACTGAAACAGCTCTGGGATATTGCACCATGTACGGGGATATGGCAGGCGCTTTAGCAGTTATCAGCGATTTAAACAAAACCCAGGTCTACGCTGTAGCCAGATGGATCAATGCATATTATAACCAGGAAATTATTCCCGATAACACATTAACAAAACCCCCATCTGCAGAACTGAAACCAGATCAAGTAGATCCCTTTGATTATGATGTGGTGAGTCCATTGGTAGATATTCTCATAACGGAACCACAGCGATCAGGTAAGTTGGAAATAGAGGGTTACTCCGCCGAACTGATTAAAGAGTTAAAGCAAAAAATACGATTAGCAGAATTCAAACGCCGGCAAGCTGCCCCGGGAATTCGTATTTCACCAAAAGCATTTGGAGTTGGCAGGAGATATCCAATTGTGAATCAATTTAGCACAAAATAATGAAAAATAAACATTTGGTATATGGAATTTTATAAACCATTAAAATGGTTTATTTTTTTAAAATATTAGTAACCCACCCAAGAGAACCGTTTTAACGGTTTACAAAAATTAAACATCTATTCAATTATTATTAGTAAAATAAATAAATAAACCTTATGTCCTACTTTCTCCGTTTCGTCCAGCGGTACCCCGTATTTAAGTTCCTACCCATCCAGGTATTGGGGATATTAATAGGGGTCCACTTTAATTTCCCCCTTATTCCTCTTTATATTCTGTTTGGGATATTTTTCTTAGTTCTGTTCACTCGGTATTTTCAGATTACTTTACCCATAATTATTCTCCTCATGCCCATCCTGGTATTGCAGACTGGAGATTCACAGAACAATTCAGCACTTCCAACCGGCGAAGTATTAATTGAGGCTCAGGTTGAAGATATCCAGAAAAAACGCAATTCAGATCACATCATTCTGAATGCTGGAAAAAAACGGATACTTTTACAAATGACCGATACGCTTAGTTTTCTGCCTGGTGATACTCTCATTATACGGGGGAAATTAAAAATACCCCAATCTCCCAGAAATCCCGGTGAGTTTGATTATGGGGGTTATTTACAATCTCAGGGAATTCAGGCTATCTTTCATCGTGATTTTTCTATAATGGAAATTATTGAGGGTCGTTCCAGTGTAAACCGGTGGTTCTTTATGATGCGGGAGGGAATTCATCACCGATTGACAGAAGCTGTGGGGCATCCTTATGCTGGCTTAGCAGCTGGTTTATTATTAGGTGAAAAATCAGGTATACAAGTAGAGATGAAAGAACAATTTCGACAGCTGGGTATTATCCACATTCTGGCTGTGAGTGGTCTGCATGTGGGTTTCGTACTTTTGGTTCTTACTGTATTAGCGAAGATTGCCGTTCTGCCCAAGTTGTACCGCTTTTTGTTTATCACCTCAGGATTATTGTTTTATTTGGGGATAAGCGGGGGAGCCATTAGTGTCATGCGGGCTGTTTCTATGGCAATTCTCTATACCTATGGGAATTTCAGGGAAAAAGAAATATTACCCTGGAGCATTGTGGGATTTACTGCATTTATTTTTCTGCTTATTGATCCATCCCAACTATTCAGCCTCAGTTTTCAGCTTTCATTTGGAGCCGTAGGTGGAATTTTATTTATGTTATCTCAGTTCAGAAAATTGACAGAAAATAATGAGTGGCTGCAGTCATTACGCAGGCATACATCATTCCGTTGGCTAATGGATGCTTTAGTGGTATCTTTTGGGGCGCAGCTGGGGACATTCCTGCCTATTGCTCTAATATTTGGAGAAATACCCGTATGGGCATTTGCTGCGAATCTGGTAATTATTCCTCTGGCAGGATTGGCAGTGGTTACCGCTTTGATCATTTCACTCACACTTCCAATTACAACAGTTTTGGGAGACATCTATGGCCAAGCCCTCTGGGGAGAATTATTTCTCATGGATAAGGTGTCTCTGTTTATGAATCACTTGCCGGTACAAATGATTTCCTTCCATGGATGGGGTGTATTTCCTCTTATCATTCTATTTGTGGGGATGATAGCGCTGGCTTCTGTGTCACAAAATAGATATCGATTTCGCTCAATGCTTGTTTGTTTACTGTTGGGTAACTTTTTTATTTGGACTCACATTCTAGAATCTCCCCAGTTCACCGTTACTTTTCTGGATGTGGGGCAGGGGGACGCCTGTGTAATTGAAGATGGAGAACATACCATATTGGTTGATGCGGGCTATGCCGGATTTGGAAAAGATTATGGAAAACGAGTGGTGCTGCCGTATTTAAAACACAAGGGCATTGATAAAATTGATTTAATGGTAATGACTCATCCTCATGCGGATCATATTGGTGGATTAGAAACAGTGCTTAAAAAAATCACGATCAGGGAAATTTGGGATACGCACAATGATTTTGAATCCTCTGTTTATGACCGAATTTTGAAAGGAGCAGAACAGAATAAAAGTACCATACGATATCCACAGCCGGGAGATATTTATCAGTTGGGAGAAATGAAACTCACAATATTGTATCCGGATTCTGCTATTGCAATGAGCATGAAAAACATCAACAATTCCTCCATCGTTTTTCGATTGGATTATAAAGATCACAGTTTTCTATTTATTGGTGATGCTGAAATTCAAGCTGAACGGATTTTAGCAAATTTGGATTCTTTATTAAATGTGGATGTTCTGAAAGTGGGACATCATGGCTCCAGTACCAGTTCAATTATGAGTATGGTAAATCATGTTTCACCGAAATATGCTGTCATTTCAGTAGGGAAAAATAATCGCTACGGACATCCATCGGAAAATATTGTGCAGAGATGGGTGGACATCGGCGCTGAGGTTTTCCGGTCAGATGAGAGTGGGGCGGTCATCATTGCTGTTGATGGCGAGGGGATGAGCATAAATCCCATGATTCCATAGTTATTAAAATCTTTTTTGTGCCTTCCGTGGGGAGTTTTTAGGATAATTGTAAATACCCATTACAAATAATTGTTTCATCCCAGTTCCTCAACCCCCTAATTTTTTCCCATGAGACATTTGATATTACACATTAACTGCCCGGATCAGCGGGGAATAATTGCACAATTTACGGCCATTTTGTACGATCATGGAGCCAATGTACTCAATTTGGAGCAGCATGTGGAACCAGGTGAAAAACTCTTTTTCATGCGCATTCATATAGATCTATCCAGTATGGAAATATCTGAAAATGCATTGGGAGAAATTCTCATGGCATTGGTGAAAAAAACGAATTCCAGTATTCAGTTTTACTATCCTGAAAATTTATTGAAAATGGCAATATTTGTTACCAAAGAATCTGCACCTCTTTATGATTTGCTCATAAAACATCAGTCTGGCGAACTGCCCTGTGAAATTCCCTGTATTATCAGCAATCATGAGCATTTAAAAGAAATTGCGGGACAGTTTAATATTCCATTTTTCCACCTTCCAGTATCTCCTGAAACAAAAGTTGAACAGGAAAAAGAAATCCGTGCATTAATGGAAAAGGAAAAAATAGATTTATTGGTTCTTGCACGCTATATGCAGATTTTATCCAGTGAGTTTGTGGCAGATTACCAAGGCAGAATTATAAACATCCACCACGGATTTCTACCAGCCTTTAAGGGAAACCACCCTTATAGCAAAGCCTGGGAGAGAGGGGTTAAGATGATTGGCGCTACCGCTCATTATGTAACCGCCGAGTTGGATGAAGGTCCCATTATTGAGCAGGATGTGGTTTCGGTAAACCATCAGCATTCAGTACAGGAAATGGTGCAGGCAGGGAGAGATATTGAACGGAGGGTATTGACCTCAGCCGTAAAAGCCCATCTGGAACACCGTATCATTTTAGATGGACGGAGAACGATAATATTTCATAGTTAGGTTAATTTTAAAAGTTGCATATTCAATGGTTATAAATTTGTAATCTGATTGAATATCAAACACTGAATCATGAATATAGAATAGCGAATTTGATTAGTGAATAGAGATTTGTGAATTTAGATTTTAGGAATTTTGTAACTCAGGAACTTCGCACTTAGGAACCATCTGAATTAACAAATAGAAACCGATTATACACTGCCGTCATAAAAAGTACAACCGCCCCGGCCTGATGTAAGGCTCCCAACCAAACCGGTACCACCATAATTAGAGTAAGTACGCCTAATCCAAATTGAACGAGAATTGCCCACAGCAGCCAATCCACCGCCTTTTCCTGTTGGGAGGTAAGTTCAAAGCCTTTGCAGAAGCGCCAGAATCCGGGAATGAGCATACTCAAAATCCAGCCTAATAGTCTATGTATAAATTGAACCGTAAAGTTATGTTCAATCAAATTTAGATACCAGGGAGTTAAAGGGAGTAGTCCACTGGGTACCCACTCACCTGCCATTTTAGGGAAGGTGTTCCAGCCGTAACCAGCTTTAAGACCCGCCGTAAATGCTCCGTAAATTATTTGGAGCACAATAACTGCTAAAATCCAATTCAGAACAGGTTGGAGCTTCTCCTTATTATATATACTGGAAGGCGTAAATCTCTCCTTGTTAATTGTCAATGCTGTCCAGAGAATATATGCCATGAGTCCAAATGCCAAAAGTAGATGACCTGCTAAACGGTAATGACTCACATGCGGATTATCAATGAGTCCGCTTTTCACCATATACCAACCGTAGAGACCTTGCAGGCCGCCCAAAATAAACATGAAAAGCAGTTTTTTCATTAATGGAGGATTTAGTTTTTTCTGTATGAGAAAGTAAGCAAATGGGATAATAAAAAATACACCCAGTAATCGCCCAATGAGGCGGTGAACATATTCCCAAAAGAAAATAAACTTAAATTGTGGGAGGGTCATTCCCTGATTCAGTTTCTGGTATTCAGGGTATTGCTGATATTTCTCAAACTCAGTTTCCCAGGCAATATCTGTTAAGGGTGGCATTATCCCGCTGATGGGGTGCCATTCCACCATAGATAGCCCTGACCGGGTGAGGCGTGTAACACCGCCAATTATCACCATGAGAAAGATGAGCAGGCAGGCAGAAATGAGCCAGGTTGTTATTTGTTTTTGAGTGTGTGAATCCAATTGTCGTAGTAATCAGGTTAGAAAAATTAGGCAGGAAATGTTTATGGAGTAAACATGCTTTTTTTAGATTACCATCATAATTGGTATTAAATTCATCCAAAATTGAGGTAAGAAATGAAAACATTAACCTATAGAGTATTATTTAGTAAAGAAATCGAGGGGGGATATACCGCAATCGTACCTTCCTTAGCAAGGTGTGTTGCCGGGGGTATCGGCTCACCCCACAAAGTTTATTTAGGAAGTGCCATTAGGGGTTAGGAGTTGTTCTGATAAATGGCATACCTTCAGTATCGGTTGTTTCATCTTTAATGATGATTTTATTTTCATTAATTATTTGTAGATATACAATATCATCTATTT
>SCKP01000026.1 GCA_004124405.1 Fidelibacterota bacterium
TAAAGGTTGACGGATTAGCAATACACTGCGTCACCACGAGGATTATGGGATGTGTGCTATAAATGTGCTGTGTTTTTTAAATTATTGATATTATAAATCGGTTGAATACGGTTTTCGGTAGGGACAGTTGGATTATTTACTTTGAATACTTTAATTGTGAAACAAAAATTATATTTTCATTCCTAATGTTAGTTGAGATATTAAAAAGATGCTTTTTGTATCTATTTCTTGATATAATATCTTTTTTTTGTTATTCCAAACTTTGAAATGTGTAGTAAGTGAAAATTGAAAATAAAATGATTTAAGTTTTTTTGGAAGATATGCTCTATAACCAATTCTGGGGACTGAATATACTACAAGGATTGTTTGAGGAATTGGGGTGTCATTAAATCGAAAACCGTTAAGACTTGATATTAATCCTAAAAATATTCCTGCATGATTTTGTTTCAAGTAATAATCTGAATATAATTCTACTCCCCAGTTATATACTGCTAGTTCTTCAGCATTAACAAGAAGATAATGCTTGGTCATGTGATTAAGTTTTGTTCCAAAGCTGTTTAACCCGTAGCTGAATTTATTTTTTTCAATTCCTATTGTACCTCCAAATCCTCCAAGTATCGGATGAATTAAACTTAACTCTATATTTAAGAAGCAATTATTTGAATCTTCACTAACCTGCGCAAATAAGATATTACTTAAAGTAATTAGGATACCTATGATATGTTTATTCACGGTAAGTAGCCTGAGCCTTTGTTTTTGTGGTTTGAATTCTGTGTTGGACCTGTATTTGAATTAGTAAATAATTCATGAATGAATATATAGATTTTTCGGTCGGCACCACCGTCCACCCCGCACCCTTTGCTCGACAAGAGACTCAGTGATCTTTTAGCTTGCTGCCGCTTAATTAATTATAATATTGTAAAATAGCTCTTCATATAAACTATATTAATCTACAAACATCCATCAGCATGAGCGCTTAATTATTTACTACTGAGAGATATGCATACTGGGTCAGGAAAGAAGAATTGGAGAGGTGGGTTTAATCTTTAAGACAGCGGACAAAAGCAGATAGATTATTGGGGGGAAACATTGCTTGCAACAGGCCCTCTATCAGTTTCTCCAATCTCATATTCAACTTCTTGTTTTTCAGATACGGATTTGACTCCTATATTAATACTGCTCTTATGAAAATATATGTCTTTCTGTCCATCAGATTGTTCTATAAAACCATAACTTCCATTGAAAAATTTAACTGTTCCTTTTTTTACTTCACTCATTTATTCTCCTTTTATATTTGAACTGATGAGGATAACAAATAATAATCCAGTAATTGAATATATCTAAGCATATAGAAATTTACAACCATCCATCAGAATGAGCGATGGATTATTTACTACTATAACTGGGTTAGGAAAGAAGGATAAGTATGGATTGGGTTGGTTTCATTTTATGGTTTGCCGAGATTTCGGCGAATCATAACAGTTTCTTCATTTATTTAACTTTAATTCCAATAACCAAAATAATACAGAATGAAATTGAAGGTCATTATTGATACCCATATCACTACAAACCAAACAAAACCATTCCAATTTTTCATTATTTAACTTTCTCCCACTCTTCTACAATTATGGAAGAGGATTAATTCTTACGAAATCTGCTCTTTGTATTAAGCCTGAACAGTAACTTCCTATCTGCCTTTGTTTTTTTCTTCAGGGCATCCATATAGATTTCCCTCTCTTCTTGATTCAGCTCTTTAAACTTTCTGTGCTGCAATTGGGTTGGATTATTAGTCTTGAGAATTTCAAGAAGTTTGAGTAAATCAACGCTGTATTCTTTCTTAGGCATACTAATAAATTAGCCTGATACTGCTATACTGTAGAAGTATATTTCCATACCTCAGGTAGTGCAAACCTCCACTAAAAAAATTATAGAATTAGGGTTTTATAAATAAAGGGTGCAATCCCGATGTCAATCATACATAGGGTCATACGGCAACTCGCTCTTAGGTGCTTCCGGAATCATAATCACGAACCCCTTTCAGATTGGTTCCCCGAAAATGGTCTTATCTGACTTTATCTGAATATTTCTGACAACCAAAAAACCCCCCGATTAAGGAGGGTTTTGAAGGTGGCTCGGGGCGGAATTGAACCACCGACACAAGGATTTTCAGCAGTACTGTCCCCTGATGACAAATCAAAAGTGTTGTCATAAAAGTATTGGCATAAAATATTTTATGGTGAAGCATTATGACGAGTAATGCATAGATTCAATTCTGAAAGGTGGTCGTAAAATTTACCGTGGATAGAGTTTTCGGAAGGGACAGCAGGGGTCATTGTATTTTTGCTCAAATTTATTCATTTAATTTACCTATTATGTCAGTCTAAATTTGAGTTTATCATTAAGGGTAATTTTAACTAATTGAAGAGGAAAAATTTCAAATTGACCATTCAGTATGATGGTACTGATTTTTACGGCTGGCAGGTGCAGGCAAAAGGACGCACGGTGCAGGGTGATATTGAAAAGGCACTTTCAATTATTTATCCTGATGAGAAAATAACTCTTTTTGGAGCAGGACGTACGGACGCAGGCGTGCATGCCCTAGGGATCACAGCCAATGTTAAATTGCCATCAAAACTTTCATCAAATGAACTTTTGCAGGCGTTAAATGGCAACTTGAATCAGGATGTTCGCATCGATTCGACAGAAGAAGTGGAGGATGATTTTCATGCTCGTTTCTCGGCAACTGCCAGGGAGTATGAGTATCGTTTTGTAAAACTGTTTTCACCGGTTTCCAGAAATTATACGACGCCCTTAAAATGGGAGATTGACAAAAATTTATTAAATGAATGTGCAGAATTATTACCAGGTAAACATGACTTCACATCATTCTGCAAAGCAACAGCTGAAGTGGATAATAAAATTTGCACAGTCTTTTTTTCAAATTGGGAAGAATCAGATGAAATGCTCATTTTCAAAATTAAAGCAAATAGATTTTTACAGCACATGGTTCGATATTTGGCAGGTACCATGTTGGAAGTTGCACGGGGTCGGTACGCTCTGTCCGATTTTAATAGTTTGCTGAGAAATAAAAAAACAAAGGCTGTGGTTGTTCGTGCACCAGCCCAAGGTTTGTATTTAAAAAAAGTGTATTATGAATAGATTTTACCCAAGCCTGTTTGTTGTCATATACTTACTGAGCTGTCAGCTGGAAACACCTCTATTTGCACATCAGGAAGGCATTGATAAATCTCGGCAAACGGCCATAACCTATGCCATTGAACAAATTTCAAATTCAGTTGTGAGCATAAACGTTACCCAATTGAAGCAGCAGCAGGTGAATCCATTTTTTGATCCGTTTTGGGGTAGATTTTTCCCCTATACCCGTACCTTCAAGGTAGGTAATATGGGTTCGGGTGTTCTGGTGAGCCCCGATGGGTATATTATTACCAATACCCATGTGGTGGATAATGCTACTAAAATTATAGTAACGCTGAGAGGTGGAAAATCCTATGAAGCCCAGTTGGTGGGTGTGGATAATCTCACTGATATTGCCTTGGTGAAAGTGGATGATACGGATCTTCCATTTGCAGAACTCGGGAATTCCGATGAGCTCATTGTTGGGGAATGGGCAGTGGCACTGGGCAATCCTTTTGGACTTTTTGATGTAAACCATCAGCCAACTGCCACAGCCGGAATCATAAGTGGTGTTAAAATGGATTTCGGACTGAAAGAAGCTGGGCATGTTTATCAGGATATGATTCAAACAGATGCAGCCATTAATCCAGGAAATAGTGGTGGACCGTTGGTAAACGCTTTGGGAGAGGTTATTGGAATCAATACTTTCATCATGACAGGATCTAATTATTCATCAGGATCAATTGGTATCGGATTTGCAATCCCTATCAACCGGGTGAAGGAAGTTGCAGAAGATTTGAAAAAGTTTGGAAAGGTAGAAAGAAGTTATACTACCGGTGTACATGTACAGGCAATTGATCCGGTAATGCAGCGCTACCTTCGTCTGCCTACATCTGAGGGGGTTCTCATTACGGATGTGGAAAAACGTTCCTCGGGAGAACGGGCAGGATTACAAATTGGAGATGTAATTTTAGCGGTGGATAATCGAAAAATTAATTCACCCAAGGATATTATCAGAGTGATTGATGAAGGATTACACAAAGTAGGAGATATTGTGACCTTAACAATTTTACGTGAAAATAATTCAATTGATATTCAACTTGTATTGGAAGAACCAAAATCAAAATGGTGGGGTTTTTAATAAATGATTGATAGATACACAACGCCGGAAATGGCTCAAATATGGTCAGAGCAAAATAAATTTGAGACTTGGAAAAAGGTGGAAATCACCGTTACGGAGGTTTTGTCTGACAGGGGCGAAGTCCCGAAGGAAGCAGTTAAGGTGATTAATGAAAAGGCTGCATTTACTGTTGAACGGATTTTGGAAATTGAAAAGGTAACCCGACATGATGTCATCGCCTTCCTCACCAACATGGCTGAAAATATCGGTCCTGAGTCTCGATTTATTCACATGGGTATGACCTCATCTGATTTATTGGATACCTCATTGGCGCTACTTTGTCAGGAAGCCGGTGAAATTATTTTAGGCAAGCTGAATACATTTAAAGAAGTTCTTCGGAAACAGGCAGTTACCCATAGAGAATCCTACCAAATTGGGCGATCCCATGGAGTGCATGCTGAGCCTATTACTTTTGGATTGAAACTTGCCTTATGGAGTGAAGAAATGGGACGGCATATTGTCCGCTGGGAACGAGCCATTGACTCCATTGCCACGGGAAAAATATCAGGCGCTATGGGGACTTATCAGCATTTGGACCCCGAAGTGGAGGAGGAAGTCTGTAAGCGCTTGGGACTACAAGCTGCCACGGTATCCAACCAGGTGGTACAGCGGGATCATCATGCAGAATATCTCACTACTCTTGCCAATATAGCGGCCTCCCTGGAAAAAATTGCTGTAGAAATCCGTCACCTGCAGCGCACAGAAGTATTGGAGGCAGAGGAGTATTTCCATAAGGGACAGAAAGGGTCATCTGCCATGCCCCATAAACGAAATCCCATTGTGGCCGAACGCATCACCGGAATGGCTCGACTTCTCAGAGGAAATGCCATGGTGGCTATGGAAAATGTTGCTCTATGGCATGAAAGAGATATTTCTCATTCATCTGTAGAAAGGGTAATTATTCCCGACTCCACCACACTTATGGATTATATGCTCAATAAAATGATATATCTTATGGAGAATCTGATCATTTACCCTGAAAATATGCTGAAAAATTTAAACAAAACTGGTGGGCTTATTTTCAGCCAGGAAGTATTACTGGCATTGGTGAAAAAAGGAGCTACTCGGGAAGATGCCTATGCCATGGTACAGCGCAATGCCATGCAGGTTTGGGAAGAACAAAAAGATTTTAAACAACTACTGAAAAATGATGAGGAAATCATTGCCCTGTTAAATGAAAATGAAATTGATAGTCTATTTGATTTGAATAAAGTAATGATAAACATAAACAAAATATATAAACGATTGGAGTTAGAAATATGAGCTTTATCAGAGAACAATTACCCTACACATTAGATGCTTTTGAAGGTGAAGATTTAGGAGAACACTATAAAGGTAAGGTTAGGGAAATTTTTCATGTGGGTGATGAAATCATCATGGTCACTACGGACAGGGTCTCGGCCTTTGATCATGTGTTGGGCACCATTCCGTTTAAGGGTCAAATCTTAACTGAGATTGCCAATTTCTGGTTTGATAAAACCAAAGATATTGCACCCAATCATCTTATTTCATCTCCTGACCCTCAGGTATTGGTGGCAAAGAAAGCGGAAACTCTGCCCGTTGAAGTGATTGTGAGAGGATATATTACCGGCAGTCTCTGGCGGGAATATGAACAAGGGATTAATGGTCAATATGGCTTCATGCTTCCAGAGGGGCTTAAGAAAGACCAAAAATTTGATACCCCAATTTTAACACCATCCACCAAAGCGGAATATGGTGAGCATGATGAGCCCATTGCACGGGAAGCCATTGTGAATGGATTGGTGGAGGAATCCGTATATGCCCAGGCTGAAGTGTATGCACTTGATCTATTTGCAGCCGGCCAGGAATGGGCTGCTAAACAGGGATTAATCCTGGTGGATACCAAATACGAATTTGGCATGGTTAATGGAGAGTTGATTGTGATTGATGAAATCCATACACCGGATTCCAGCCGCTATTGGATTGCTGATGATTACGAAACTCGTTTCAATGCTGGAGCAGGACAGAATATGCTGGATAAGGAAAATATCCGCCAATGGCTGATTGAGAGAGGATTTTCTGGAGAAGGTACACCCCCAGCGCTCACAGATGAGATTAGGGTGTCATTAGCCGAACGTTATATTGAACTTTATACCCAACTCACAGGAAAAGAGTTTTACCCCTTATTGGGTGATGTGAAAACCCGTATAAACAACAATCTGGAAAAAGCCGGTATTTATGCATGATTGCTCCTGAAGGGAAAATAATACTCATTCCACTCCTCCTGCTGGTCCTGGCTGGCACAGGAATTCAGGCCTATTATCCCTCTGACGGCTTAAAATGGATGAACTTAACGGTGGCCGTGTTGACCCTGTTTTCATTGTATTTTTTCAGGGATCCACAGCGAATTCCACCAAATAATGATGGGTTTTTATCTCCTGGGGATGGGAAAGTTGTTCAAATTATTGATGTTGAAGATGCTGATATTGGGCAAGCAAAACAGATTTCCATTTTTCTTTCCGTATTTAATGTGCATATCCAGCGGGTGCCCTTATCTGGGAAAGTTATCTCCAAAGTCTATAATCCCGGCAAGTTTTTGGCAGCCTTCAATCATAAAGCTTCCTTGGATAATGAGCAAACGGTAGTAATGTTTGAAACTGAAAGTGGCAAAAGGTACAAAATCAAACAAATAGCAGGTCTCATCGCCCGGCGTATTCTCAATTATATGGAACCTGAAAATATGGTGGAGAGAGGGCAACGGTTAGGCTTTATCCGTTTTGGATCACGGGTGGATATTATCGTACCTGAAGATTTTCAAATTGATGTAAGTTTGGGGGATATGGTAAGAGGTAATCAAACAATTATCGGAAGGTTCAAATGAAAATAAAGCAGCATCTTCCCAGCATTTTTACTCTCATTAATTTATTTTTAGGTTTTCTGGCTATCATTAACACCATGGCAGGAGATTATGTAATAGCCTGTTATATTATACTTGCTGCCGGGGCCTTCGATTCTGTTGATGGAAAAATTGCCCGATTAATCGGTATTTCTACAAATTTCGGCAAAGAAATTGACTCTCTGGCAGATATGGTATCCTTTTGTTTAGCGCCATCTATATTGGTCTATTCCCTTTATACCCAGAACATGCCGGGAATTTCAGGGGAGATCATCGCCTCAGCGCCACTCATAATGGGAGCCATTCGCTTGGCACGATTCAATTCATATGTTGGTGATGAAAACCCAGCATATTTTACTGGCTTACCTACCCCCATGAACGCCCTTTCCATTGCCTCCCTGGTACTTTTTATTGAGCATTTTAAAATTGATAACCCGGAGTATTCACAACCACGCTTAATATTACCCCTTATTTTGTCACTATCCTATCTCATGGTGAGCCGGGTGCATTACGCCAAATTTCCCCTATTAAATTTTAATTCCGGTAAGCAAAATACTTTGCGTCTGTTGGCAGTAGCACTATTTGGGGTCACATTTATTGGCGCTATTTTTATTGGTTACCCCTACCGGGTATTGGCAGGCTTTGTGAGTTTTTATCTCTTAACGGGAATTTGGAATCATCTCAAGAATTTAGGTAATTTTGAAACTAAAAATCAGGAAACATAAATGAAAGCAAAAATATATATCAGTTATAAAGAAGGCATTTTAGATCCTCAGGGAAAGACGGTGAGTCATGCCCTGGATGCCATTGGCATTAAGAAAATCAAATCGGTGCGAATGGGTAAATATATCGAAATGGAGTTTAACGGAATTTCTAAAGATAAGGCGTCGGAAATTACCGATGAATCCTGCCGGAAATTATTGGCAAACCCCAATACCGAAACCTATTCATTTGAAATTGTAGAGGAATAATGCATTTTGCCGTAATTGTATTCCCTGGTTCTAATTGTGACCATGATGCCTACCATGTCTTTCGCCATATTTTAGATGTGCCTGTAGATTTTGTCTGGCATAGAGAAACTGACTTGAAAAAATATGATGCCATCATCATTCCCGGCGGATTCAGTTATGGAGACTATCTCCGTACGGGCGCTATTGCGCGCTTTTCTCCCGTTATGGAATCGATTATAAAAGAAGCCCATGCTGGGAAACCGGTGTTTGGTATTTGTAATGGTTTTCAGATTCTCATCGAATCCGGATTATTACCAGGGGCGCTCATTATAAATCAGGATGTTCGATTTCTCAGTCAGGATGTCACTTTAGAAGTTGACAGCACAGATTCAATTTATACGCGTTCTTTACAAAAGGGGCGCAAGCTTACTATGCCCATAGCCCATAAACAGGGGAATTTTATTGCAAATGATGATACCCTGAAAATGCTGGAAGTTGAGGACCGCATTGCCTTCCGTTATAGTAAAGGTAAAAACGGTAACCCAAATGGGAGCATAAATCGGATTGCAGGAATTCTCAATAAAAAGCGGAATGTATTGGGAATGATGCCCCATCCAGAACGAGCGGTGGAGACCCTTTTAGGCTCAGATGATGGGATTGATATTTTCAAATCAATGATAGGAGTGGCTTGATGAAATCCAACCAAAAACGATCCATATCATTTATTTTTCTGGTGCTGTTTTTTGGTGTGGTAGCTGGTTCTATTTTGAGTCAATTTATTGGTGCTTTATTTCCAATGGGGGTTGTAAAAGATTTTTTTCTCACCAGTACTTCCATAGGTTGGGGCGGCCATCCCGATAATTGGATTGATTTATGGGTAATTCGCTTCAAAACTGGTTTCTTTGTGGATATTAGTGTGGTGAGTATTTTGGGAATGGGAATTTCCTGGTATTTTTTACGGTATTTTAAATAGGAGACATTATGGGATTAGGACCTTGGGAAATTGGATTAATTATTCTGGTTATTATTATTTTATTTGGAGGAAAAAAACTACCTGAACTCGCCCGTGGTTTGGGCTTAGGATTGAGGGAGTTTAAAAAAGCCACCAGAGAAATAAAGGATGAAGTAAAATCTGCTACTGATGAAATGGAAGATATTGAAAAGGAAAACAAGGAATAAATTCCGCCATTTCTCAGATATTAATATCCTCTTTTATTTTCTAACTTATCCTCTGAAACATTTCCGTATTTTAAGTGTTTATCACCCATCTTGATAATAAATAAATTCATTTTAAATAGACAATATTTCAAAACAATATTTATTTGTGATAATTCGTGTAAATTTGTGGTGAATTAATGGAATTTGGACAACCATATTATCTCCTTTTAATTCTGATTTTACCACTTTTGGTTTTCTGGTATTTTAAAAAGGGACAAAACCAGGAAGCTAGCATTCGATTTTCTAATCTTGATTTAATTCCAGAAAGTGTAATTCGTGATGGCAGGCTGAAAAATATGCTTTTCTTGTTTGGTCGGCTGGCAATTATGCTGCTCATTATCTTGGCATTGGCCCGCCCCCGTTTGTCCGATACTATCCGGGAGAGTAAAACTGAAATTGTTGACATCCTCTTAGTGATTGATCAATCATCTTCAATGCTGGCACAGGATTTTAAGCCCAACCGTTTGGAAGCTGCGAAAGCTGTGGCTAAAAAATTTATCAAAGATCGGGAAGGTGACCGCTTGGGACTGATTGTTTTTGCAGGAGAATCATATATACAATGTCCTCTCACTCGGGATATTGATGTGTTATTGGAATTTACCGAAGAAATAGAAATAATTGACAGGGAGCATGATGGCACAGCTATCGGCATGGCTATCGCAAATTCCATCAATCGTCTCCGGGAAAGTGAAGCGAAATCTAAAACCATAATCCTCCTTTCTGACGGTAGTAATAACCAGGGTGAATTAGACCCTATTACAGCGGCTGGACTGGCAGCAAAATTTGATATAAAAATTTATACAGTGGCAGCTGGTACACATGGATTGGCACCTTACCCGGTTACAGATGCATGGGGGAGGCAGGTGATTCAAAATGTTCAGGTTGATGTAGATGAGGAGAGTTTGAAGGAAATTGCGGAAATAACTGGAGGGCAATTTTTCAGGGCCACGGATAATAAATCTTTACAAAAAGTGTATGAAGAAATAGATGCATTGGAGCGTACGGAAATTGAAGTGACTGAGTATCAATATTACACAGAACTTTACAGCTGGTTTACCATCCCTGCAGCATTTGCATCCATATTTTTTATTGTTCTCTCGCGGGGAATTTTTCACAAACTTTTCTAATGGTACGTTATACCCATCCGGAAATGTTCTATCTTTTTATTCCACTAACTTTGGTATTGATTTGGTACGCTTATCAGGGGAAAAAATTAAGATTTGGTTTAGAAACCTTGGGTACTGCTTCAGTTAAAAAGTTTCTCCTTAACCGTGTGAAATATTCCCGTATTCGTCTGCGCTCCCGCTTAATCATTTTGGGAATTATTTTTATCCTATTGGCTTCGGTGGGTCCGCAAATTGGCATGAAACTAACTGAGCTTACTCGTGAGGGAGTAGATATTTTTATTCTATTGGATACCTCTGCCAGCATGAATGCCATGGACGTAAAACCATCCCGAATTGAAAAAGCTAAATACGAGCTTGGCAGGCTTTTAAACAAACTTGAGGGTGACCGGGTTGGTTTAATTGCATTTGCCGGCTCCGCCCACCTTCACTGTCCACTCACAGAAGACTATTCTGCATCCCGGTTATTTCTGAATATGATGGATACAGATCTTATTTCCACTCAGGGAACAGACTTGGCAGCTGCCATCCGGTTAGCCTTGGATCATGTTGAAAGTGACGAAGAAAAATTCAAGGTGTTTGTACTGGTTTCTGATGGAGAGGACCATCAGGGGGAAGCTATCACACTTGTAGAACAAGCTCGTGAACGGGGCATTATTATCCACACATTGGGAGTGGGAACCTTGGCTGGCGGTCCAATACCTATTTATGATGATGATGGTAACAGGGTAGAGTTTAAGAAAAACCGCAGTGGACAAGTGGTTACCAGTACATTGAATGAATCTATATTAGATGAAATTGCCCGCATAACCGGAGGGATTTATATCCGCGTTGAAAACCAGGTGAATGCTATTGCACCCCTTTTGAAAGAAATTGATCAGATGGAAAAGAGAGAGTTGAAATCACATGTATTTTCCCAATATGAAGACCGGTATCAGGTGTTTTTAGTTATTGGATTAATGTTATTTTTAGCTGAATTTTTAATACCTACCCGCACAAAAAAAGAAATGGTTTGGGAAGGAAGGTTTACAAGGGATTGAAGATTGAGGATCGATATTTTGACAGGCTCAATACATTTCAAGCTCACCAGCTGGATTTAAGATTTAAGATTTGGAGATATTTTCTTGTTTTTTGGATGATAGGTGTAATACCTGTTTCCTTATTTTCACAACAGGAGAAGGCAATTCGCACTTTGTCCACTCAAAATCCAGCACTGGGGATACTACCGAAAAAACCAGCATTAAATCCTGAATATGAAAAAGCATTACAGGAATATGAAGCACTTATAAAAAAATATCCTGATAAAAAAGAACTGTTTTATAATCTGGGAAATCTAAATTATCTAAATGGTGATTCAGAATCTGCTTTACAGAATTATAAAAATTCACTCCTAGATTCTGAACCCGATTTTAAAGCAGATGCTCTGTATAATATGGGCAATACATTTTACCAAATGGGAGATTTGCAAAATAGTGTAGATTATTTCCAGGATGCGCTGAAATTAGATCCTGCTGATGAGGATATCCGCTATAATTATGAATTGAGTAAAAGAATGCTGGAGCAGCAGACACCTCAGGAAAAGCAGGATAAAAATCAGGATGATGAAGAGGGTGATCAAAAGGAAGAACAAAATCAGGAAAGTCAGCAATCTCAAGAAGGTGATGAACAGGAGCAGGATTCTAAAGGGAGTGAAAAAGGTGAAAATGAAGGTGAGAAAGATCAGCAGCAGTCAGAAGATGGTGAGGAAAAGTTAGAGGAAGGGCAGGAACAGTCACAATCCCAGGAAGGAGAAGAAAAAAACGAGAAAGAACAAAAACAGAAAACGGAATCTCAAATCCAGGCAGAAAAAGAAAAACAACTGGGGAAAGAAGAAGCAGAAGCAATCCTTAATGCAATGAAAGCAGATGAAAATAATTTGAAGCCAAGAAAATATAAAGCTAAAGGGCTAATTAAACTAGAGAAAGACTGGTGATAAGAGCATTCATATTAGGCATAATGTCCACGTTAATTTGGGCAGATGATTCGGTGAATGTTACCGTTGATCGCAGTGATATAATTGAAGGTGATTCTATCACTCTCACCGTTACCGCTAGTAATGTGAAAAGTGACCCCGAGGTGCAATTACCCGATATGCCTGATTTTAAAGTAGTGAGTGGTCCCAATCAATCCAGTTCCACCAATGTTCAATTTTTAAATGGAAAAATGACCAAAAGTTCAACTACTACTCTTAGTTGGAGCTTAATTCCGAAAAGGACAGGACAACTTACAATTCCAGCGTTGAAAATTCAGGTAGGAAAGAAATCATATCTGTCAACCCCAATCACGATCTCAGTTTCAAAAAGAGGAAGTAGCCAAACTGGTAAAGTGTCACAATTTTTTATTGAGGCTGAAGTTGATAATAATACTCCATATAGAGGGGAACAGACTACTCTTACATATACCCTCTATACTAAAGTAGATGTTACTAGTTTTGATGAGGATGTGCCAAGTTTTAAAGGTTTTTGGACAGAAGAATTGTTTGCACCAAAAAATTTAAAATTGAGAGAGGAGAGGAAGAATGGTGTTCAATATTATGCTGCTACCATAAAGAAAATAGCCTTATTCCCGACCCAATCTGGGAAAATAATTATTGAGCCAATGTCTGCTGTAATTGGTATCAGAGAGAAACAGCAGCGTTGGAATGATTTTAGTTTGTTTGGACCTCCTTCAAAAAAATATACTATTTCAACCAACAAGTTAACTATAGATGTGAGGCCGCTTCCCAACCGAAGGAATGGAAAGATATCGGCAATTGTGGGGAATTGGAATATCCGATCAGAGGTTAGTACAATAAATGTGAAGCAGGATGAAGCGATTACGTTTAAGGTTATCATAAATGGAACAGGAAACCTTCAAACTGTGGGTATGTCTGAAATTTATTTTCCAAATGAAATTGAGGTATTTGATCCAGAAGTCCAGACTAAGGAAAATCCATTAAGGGATAAAATTGGAGGAGAGAAGAAATTCGAATGGGTATTAATTCCCAGATTTGCAGGTGACATTTATATTCCCAAAATAGAACTAAATTATTTTGATCCCAAACAGGGTAAGTGGGTGACAAAATCTACTCCCAGGCATAAATTAAAAGTAGCGCCGAACGAAAAAGCTGCATTATACTCAATTGGATTATCAAAAGAAGAAGTTGCATTAGTGGGTGAGGATATACGCTTCATTGATGAATCTCAACCTAAATGGCGGGATCGAAATAGGGCACTGATTACAGGCACTGCCCTGACGCTGCTGCTTTTATCCGGGATAGTATTTGCATTTCCTCATGCTCAAAATTTTACCAGGCAACAAATGGAAAAGTCCTCAGGAGGCTGGCAAGCCAGACGAGCATTAAATTCTGCATTAGGCATCCTGGATTCAGCAAATAATTCTCCGGAAGAAATATATACCCAAATATATAAGGCGGTTATAAGTTACATCAATTATAAGAATGGGACGAAAAAGCTGGGATACTCAACAGGAGAAATTAAAGAAATTATTAAAATTCATGATAGAGGTGAGATTTATAAGGAAATGGAGCAAATCCTAACTCGCGGGGAAGCTGTAAGATTCTCCCCTATTTCTTCTCAAGATGCCCAAAATGATTTACAAAAAATTAAAGATTTATTGAAAAAGGTCGATCATGTCTGGTCCTAGAAAAATTTCACTTTTATTTTTTATTGCCTTACCTTTATTTGCTGTAGAGGAGGGAATTTCACAATTTTACAATAATGGAATGGATGCATATAAAAATGGTCAATATGATTTAGCCATTCAGGAATTTGAATTCATTTTATCCAAAAATTGGGATTCACCCGAATTGTATTATAATTTAGGTAATGCTTTCTTTCGTTCTGGAAATACGGCTGGTGCAGTTTGGGCTTTTGAGAGCTGCCTGAAGTTATCTCCAACTCATTCGGATGCTCAATATAATTTGAAGTTAGCAAATTTAAAGGTAATAGACAGAATGGATTTACCAGAACCACCTTTGTATCTGAAATGGTATTTAGGTATGAAGGAACAGTTTACACCCTCTGCATGGATTAATATTACATTATTCATATTTTTATTATTTTCTCTATTAGTAACAGTAAATCGATTTGTTTTCTTTTCAATAGTCCAAAATTTAAGAGGGGTTATTTTAACAATATTTTTTATTGCCCTGTTATTAACCACCCATTCAATCTGGACTGACAATTCACTAAACCTGGGGGTTATTTATTCTCAGAAAGCTGAAGTTCGTTCAGAGCCTAATACATTTTCCACTCGCCTATTCGAAGTTCACGAAGGATTAAAAGTATCTATAAACCAATTAGAAAATAACTGGGTTGAAATTGAATTATTGGATGGTAAAACAGGGTGGATATCTAATGAGCAGATTAGGCTGATTCACTAATATTAAATCTCATATAGAAATCCTTGAATTAAATTGCTAAATTTAAGGTGTAAACCTAGACTAAATAAATGGAATAAAAAATATGTCAGGACATAGTAAATGGTCAACCATTAAACGAAAAAAGGGTGCAGCTGATGCCAAACGGGGAGCTGTATTTACACAAGTTTCCAAAGATATTGCCTTATCAGCGAGAGAGAGTGGAGGTGATCCTGAAATGAATCCAGCATTAAGGCTTGCAATAAAAAAAGCGAAGGCAGCCAACATGCCCTCAGCCAATATTGAACGTGCCATTAATAAAGGAACAGGAAATTTACCGGGTGTAAAATATGAGAATTATGTCTATGAAGGATACGGTCCAGGAGGTGTTGCCATCATGATGGAAGTAATGACCGATAATAAAAATAGAACAGTCCCGGATATTCGGCATATCATGTCTAAAAATGGTGGGAATTTGGGAGAGTCTGGCTGTGTGAATTGGATGTTCGAAAAGAAAGGCACTATTACTCTTGATAAAAAAGGTGTAGATGAAGATGCTGTCTTAGAGAAATCGCTTGAACTTGGAGCAGATGATTTTGAATCTGATAATGATGTCATCGAAATTACAACATCACCGGAAGCTTTTGGGGATGTGAGTAATGGGTTAGAAAAAGAAGGCTATGAAATCGAAGGCGAAGTAGGCTTAACTCCCATTAATTCTGTGAATGTAAGTGGGAAAGATGCTCAGCAATTATTACAGCTTCTTGAAAAACTTGAGGAAAATGAAGATATTCAAAAGGTATATTCAAATTTTGATTTGGATGAATCCGAGCTGGGTTCACTACTGTAATTGAAAATTATTGGAATAGATCCGGGACTTGTACAAACAGGCTTTGGAATCATCAACGTAAGTAATAATCAAACCACATTGATAGATTATGGAATTATCAAACCGCAAGCCAAAGATACTCTTGCGAATAGACTACTCACAATTTTTAATGATGTATGTGAAATAATTTCGAATTATAATCCCCAAATTTTTGCAATTGAAGAAGTATTTTATGGTAAAAATGTAAAATCTGCAATGCGTTTGGGACAGGCAAGGGGAGCATCTATGGTGGCTGCAGCATCAAAAAATATCCCAATATATGAATATTCTGCCCGAAAGGTAAAACAATCAATAACCGGCAATGGAAACGCACATAAAACCCAGGTACAATATATGGTAAAAGCCAAATTACAAATGGATCATAATCCTGAGCCCATAGATGCGTCTGATGCTCTAGCAATTGCCCTTTGTCATGACCATCAATTCAGGATGGCAGATTTATGATTGTAAGTATTAGGGGGAAACTTACCCGAAAAATGCCAGATGAAATTGTCATTGAAACCGGTGGCTTGGGATATATCTGTTTTATCTCAAATAATACCTATGATAATCTCCCTAAACCAGGGGAAGAGGTATCCCTTCTCACCTATTTTCATGTGACCGAAAATAATCAACAACTGTTTGCTTTTAGTGAAATAACGGAAAGAGAACTATTTATGATGCTCATTGGTGTATCTGGTATTGGACCCAAAACCGCCATTGTTCTACTTTCAGCAGTTTCTCCGGATGAATTTAAAAGACGATTAATTGCCAGTGAAGTTTCCATGTTAACCGCTTTACCTGGCATTGGTCCCAAAACTGCGAGAAGGATTATAGTGGAATTAAAAGATAAATTCGTAAAACTATCCAAGGATGAATTGCCGAAAGAGGAATCAGATGTTTCTCCTGAAGTTAGTGATGCCTATGATGCACTCTTGGCATTGGGTTTTCAAATGAAGGATGTTCGGAATTCAATTACAACCGTTCAAAACCAAGGTGAAAAATTAAGTACGGAAGAATTGATAAAAGAGGCATTAGCAGAATTACGATGACAGAAGAAATATTAGATATACCAATTAAAGAAACCGCTCTTTACCATTCCCATGTTCAATTAGGGGCTAAACTGGTTCCTTTCGCTGGATATAATATGCCGGTTTCTTATCCAAATGGAATACAATCAGAATATTTCACTGTTCGTGATGAAGTTGGAATTTTTGATGTTTCACACATGGGTGAGTTTACCATAGATGGTAGTGGTGCAGAATCGTTTTTACAGAAAATGACTATCAATGATGTAGAAAAACTTCAAATTGGTGAAGCTCAATATTCTGCTTTGTGTTACCCTAACGGTGGAATTGTTGATGATTTGATTTTATATCGAAAATCAGGTGGATATTTTATGGTTGTGAATGCTTCAAATATCGAGAAAGATTTCAATTGGCTGTGTGAACACAAAACAGAAGATGTGAATCTAAAAAATGTATCTGACGATTATTCATTAATTGCCCTTCAAGGTCCCAAGTCCAGGGATATTTTATCTACATATACACATGCAAATTTGAAAATGCCCTTTTATACTTTCGAAGATGCTTTGGTGTGCGGGTATCCTGTAATGATAAGCCGAACTGGTTATACTGGAGAGTTGGGATTTGAAATTTATGGGGATGCAAATTCATTGGTTTATATTTGGGACGAATTAATAAATGCTGGTGTTAAGCCGGCAGGATTAGCAGCACGAGATATTTTACGAATGGAAATGAAATATTGTCTGTATGGCAATGATATTGATAAAACTACAAATCCAATTGAAGCTGGTTTAAGTTGGATAACGGTTTTATCCAAGGGTGATTTTATAGGAAAAGATGCTTTGTTAGAAATAAAAAAGAATGGATCTGCCCGACAATTAATTTCATTTGCAATGGAAGAACGAGGGATTCCCCGTCAGGGCTATGGAATATTTTTAAATTCGCAAAAGGTGGGAATTGTTACCAGTGGAACCCAATCACCAAAATTAAATAATGGTATTGGTTTGGCTTATGTTTATCGACCCTTTCATAAAACAGGTCAGAATATATCCATTCAGATTCGTAATAAGTTTATTCCAGCTAAAATAATTAAGCCTCCGTTTATTAAGGAAACCTCCCTTCATTATTAAACTAAACCTTTCTATTAAATGAATTATCGTCGGCAAGAAGTTATTGGAATTCTTCTATGTGTTTTGGCGCTTTGTATTTTCTTAAGCTTTGCAACCTATAATCCTTATGAAACACCATCTGGTTTAACGCCCGAAGTCGCCCAGACAAATATCATGGGTCTTTTTGGAATTTACACTTCTTATTATTTAATGAAATTTTCCTTTGGCTGGGGGACTTTTTTCCTCCCCATTATTATGGGTCTTGCTGGCTTTACCCTTTTCACAAGAAGAGATTGGGAACAAACTTTACACTATTCTATATTTTTATCCGGAATTGGAATATGGATATCTTTGCTAATTGCCTGGATTGGTCAATCTCGCGGGGGAATGTGGGAAGCCGAATATCCAGGTTTTATAGGCTATAATTTGTGGAATTTTCTGGTGGATATTTTTGGTGTGTACGCATCCGGAATAATTCAAATTGTGGTATTGATATTACTAATCAGCGGATTGTTTCATTTTTCTATTTATTCTGCAATAAAAAATATTTATCAAAATTTAAACGATAAATGGACTGAACTGCAGGAAAGAAGAGCATTGGGAAAGGTGATTATTCAGAAAAATGAAACGGAATTTACTCCCAATGCAGATACACCTGAATCTGAAGTTATTACAGAATCTGAAGAAATTGAAGTTTCCCCTGAAGAAGTTGAAGAGCCAATGGAGGAGCAGATAGCCGATGATTTAGGCCTGGAACTAAAAACTAAAGAAAAAACAACCAGTGAAGAATCTTTGGAAAATTCTCCCCAAGAAAATATTGCAATTGAGGATGAAACAGAAATTGAAGAGGGGGATTTGGATGCTGAGGAAGAGCGTAAAGCAAAATATCTCCAATATAAAATGCCTACTTTAGAATACCTTCATGATCCGGTTGAAATCAGGAATCCTCATTCAGAAGAAGAGCTAAAGGAGAAAGCAAATTCACTGTCTCATGCTCTAGATAGCTTTGGTGTAACTGGTAGAGTAGTGCGTATTTCACCAGGACCAGTAATTACACTTTTTGAAATAGAACCTGCAGAAGGAGTACGAGTTAATAAATTTACAAATCTTTCCGATGACCTCGCGCGGGTGATGAAAGCTCAAAGGGTTCGCATAATTGCACCTATCCCGGGCTCGAAATCGGTTGGTATTGAACTTCCTAATGATAATCCTTCAACCGTTTTCTTAAAAAATATTATTAACTCTGAGCAATTCATTCAAGCTAAATCAAAATTAAGTGTTGGTTTGGGCAAAACCACAACGGGAGATGCCTACGTTTTTGATTTAGAGAAAATGCCTCATATTCTAGTTGCTGGTGCTACGGGTGCGGGTAAGTCGGTCTGTATAAATACAATGATTGTTTCAATTTTGTATAAGGCAAAACCTGATGAAGTGAAATTTATTTTGATAGATCCAAAAAAATTGGAATTGGCAACGTATAAATCATTGGAGGGGTATCACCTCATTACAGCCCCCAATTTGGATGAATATGTGATGACAACTCCGGAAAATGCGGTTGGTATATTAGACTCAGCCATTGTCGAAATGGAAAGAAGATTTCAGGTATTTGCTGATGCACGTGTTCGCAATATAGGTGAATACCATGATCGAAAAAAAGAAAACCCAGAATTGGAAACAATACCTTATTTAGTTGTTGTGATTGATGAATTGGCAGATTTAATGCTGACTTCCGGTCGTGCAATTGAAGAGCCTATCACTCGATTAGCTCAGAAAGCCAGAGCTGTTGGTATTCATTTGATTGTTGCTACACAAAGACCTTCCGTAGATGTAATTACAGGGGTAATCAAATCCAATTTTCCTGCTAGAATCGCCTTTCAGGTTTCTTCGAAAATTGATTCCCGGACAATTATTGATCAAATGGGTGCAGAAAAATTGCTTGGGAATGGAGATCTCTTATTTCTTCTACCTGGAACTGCATCACCAATTCGATTACATAATGCTTATGTTACTTTGGATGAAATTGAAGCCATAATGACGCATGTTACAAATCAGCCTAAACCGGAAGAAATTTCACTCCCGGAAACTCGAAAAGAGAAAATGGGTGGAGATTTTGTGTTAGAAGAAGGTCAGGATGAACTTCTTCGGGATGCGGCCGTACTTGTGATTCAAAATCAACAAGCATCTGTTTCACTCCTTCAGCGCAAATTCCGAATTGGCTATAGTAGAGCAGGAAGGCTCGTGGACGAATTAGAGTCTTTAGGCATAATCAGTGGTTACAGTGGCAGTAAAGCCCGTGAAGTTTTAGTTGATGAATCTTACTTGGATACAATTTTTAGTGGGTAAGTATATTTTCTTTCTCACATTGTGTTTTGCTTCAAATCCGATTGATGGTTGGATAGATGAACATAAAGCTATTCTCAAGGAGGATATTAAATCTGTATCATTTCAACTAAAAATTGAAACTCAATATTATTCAGGTCAAAATGATACTATAATTTCTGGTAAAATTACTGTTGGCAGGAAAAATAAATTTCGATTTGAAATGGGTCCCCGTACGGTTGTGTCTGATGGTAAGGTTTGGAAAAGCTATGATTCAAGAACGGATCAGATATTTATTCAAGAGCCAGATAAACAATTGGAAAAGTCTTTATTTTCATGGACAAAAATCAAAAAAATAAAAGCTTTGCCCGTTAAGCAAAAAAAAGATGGAGGATATCAAATTAAATTATTGGGCAAGGGAAATGATGTTCGAGCCTATTTTATTCCAAACTCCAATACCCTGAAATCGATTGTTATAATTCAGGGCGATATGAGATCAGAACTTTCTCATATTACCTTAGTAACGGAAAAGATTCTTAATTTAGAAATTGGAAATAAAAATTCCAGCAGTTTTGATTTGAGATGAGCAAAAAGCATAGAACAAAAATGGTTGGGTTAGCAAAGGATCCTAAAGTGATTATAGGGGTTGTTATCAGTTTTGCTGGTATTTATTGGGCGTTTAAAGATTTCGATTTTTTCGATTTTAAACAATCTATTCAGCAAATTGATTTTGTCTATTTTTTATTAGCTACAATATTTTTATGGGGTTCTGTTTGGCTGAGAGGGATACGTTGGAAATGGCTTTTTAATGATTCTGCATCACCTTCTGTTGCATCTCTTTACAGGGCAGAACTTATAGGTTATTTCGGGAATAATGTACTCCCATTACGTTTAGGGGAGATATTAAGAGCTTATATAGTTGGGAAAGAAAATAATCTTCCCAAAAGCTTTGTATTTGGTACAGTTGTGTTGGAAAGATTGATGGATATGTTCGCATTAATTTTCTTTGGCATCATTTTACTTTTTTTATACCCATTTGAGGAAGGTTGGGTTGGTGATTATATCCTTAAAGGCGGCTCAGTTATTTTAATAGTCATTTTTGCGCTCATAATTATAAGCAGATTTAAACTTAAAAGTACAGAAAATAAAATTTTAAGAATATTCAATCAAATTATGGATGGGCTATTATCGATCAGAAAAAAAAGTATCATCCCTGTAGTAATTTCCAGCATTTTAATCTGGAGTATCTACTTATTAGATGTATATTTAATTCAGAGAGCATTTCAATTTAATCTTAGTTGGACACAATCATTAGCTATTTTAGTCATATCTTCCCTGGTGCTTTCCATTCCTTCAGCACCGGGCATGATTGGTACTTTTCATGCGGCTGTAAAATATACCATGGTGGATTTATTTGCATTTACACCAAACGAAGGTAATTCATTTGCCATATTGATGCATGCCTACGGATATATTTTATTTACATTATTGGGAGCTTATTATTTTCTGAAAAGTCAGTTTCATGAACATGCAATAAAGAATGTTTTAAATACAGATTCTAATGAATTGCAGAAAAATTAAGTATTAAGCTGATGAAAACAATTTAATAAAACTAGATTATTGTTTCTTGATAGAACCGAAATATGAGATGTAATTTTATCTATATAAGGAACCTACTTTCCGATGAAGAAGCAATTGTTATTATTTATATTAGTACCAGTCATTTTCTGTTTTAGCTTCTCTCAGTCTGAACCAGATAAGGTAAATATTCGATCCAATACCGGAGTGCGTTATGTTTCTGGGGAGGATGGTGTTATCCGTATGTATGTACATGTTTGGGGACATGTAGCTAGTCCCGGCAGGATATTGGTTGATGATGCAAAGATCATGGGATAAAGATCTTTCATGGTTAATATTTTATGATCAAAAGCCAGAATAATAGTAAAAATTCATGGTATGTGATTTATGTTCGTTCCAGGCACGAAAAAAATGTATATTCAGCATTACTGAATAAAGGTATTATTACTTCCCTGCCCATGAAGACAGTCATTCGGAAATGGAGCGATAGAAAGAAAAAAGTGCAATTGCCCCTGTTTCGGGGCTATGTATTTGTAAACATTAATCTAAAAATTGATAATT
>SCKP01000065.1 GCA_004124405.1 Fidelibacterota bacterium
ACGCTGCTGAAGAATAAATCAGCAGAAATAAGATTCTTGAAAATTCTTATTCCCCAAATAATCTATAAAACTATTTATGAATGAACTATTAAAGCGGTTGGTCATTGGCGCCTTAATCGGTCTTGTATCAGGTCTAGTCATTAGCTTTGGGACCAATGCTGAAGGATTCTTCCTCACGGATTTATTAGATGGTTATGAATTTCAATCCTACGATTCACGTATGCGAGTCAGAGTAGAGGATGTAAAGGAACAGACCATTGATAGTGTAATTGTCATTGATATTGATCAAAATTCTACATTATCAGTTGAAGAAGGTGGTTTAGGACGTTTTCAAGATTGGCCCCAAGCTCAACATGGTCAACTCATTAATGTGGTAAGTTCCGGTGAACCCAAAGCCCTCCTATTTGATATTATTTTTTATCCAGCGAATGATAATGATTATTTTCTAGTCCAGGATTTGGTCACGGAGCACAAGTTCACATCTCAAGAGATGGTGAACAGAGCGAATGATTTTTTGTTTGGTAAAAATCCTTATGCTTTGGTTGATCAAACTGCAGCTTCTCAAAAAGTACACCATTCAATTGTATTCGAAAAAGAAGATTCCCTCAATTTTTTGTTTAAGATGAATACGGAGCCTAAAGGGTATTTTTATGAAAACCATTTGATCCGTGGAATCCCAAAAGGGATTGCTGAACAACTACCAACTGCAGATTTTATAGGAAATACTTATGTAGAATTACTCTCTGCATCAACAGGCGCAGGAAGCGCCAATTTCCCACAAGATGAAGATGGCATCATCCGTCGTGCACCAACTGCCATTTATTTTGAAGGACCGAATCATGTATATCCTAGTTTGGTCATGTCAGCCGTTATCGATATCTTGGGGATTAAAAAAGATGGCGGTTTTGACTATGATTTTGACAACAATCTCTTAAGGTTGATTGATACAACAGATACTGTTATTAGGGAAATTCCCATTGATGAAAAAGGTCGTATGTATGTGAATTATTACGGGAAATTCAAAACGTTTTACTATTTGCCATACAACTATTGTATTGATCCGGATATGGCGGAATTTTTTACTGACAAGGTGGCCTTTGTGGGGGCTTCTCTTCCAGGTCTTATGGATCTTCGGAATACACCGGTACAGGAAACTTTCGCCGGGGTGGAGATTCATGCCAATGTGATGCACAGTATACTGCAAAATGAATTTGTATCCATCACTGATGCGCAGACCAATCTCTGGGTACTCCTAATCATTTGCATCCTGCTGGGTGTTTTAGTTAGTATACCTGCAAAACCGCTATACACCCTACCGGTTCCTTTATTGGCTATTGCTGTTTGGGTGATTTTCACTTATAATGCATTTTTCAACGATTTGAAAATGTGGGAGGTTATTCGCCCGGCTCTTGCCATGGGGAGTACGTATTTGGGGATATTTCTCTACAACTTTTTAGTTGTTGAAAAAGATAAACGATTTTTGAAAAATACATTTGGTGCATACATTTCCCCGGAACTGATTGATCAAATGATTGATGCTAAAGAAGAACCATCTTTGGGCGGTGAAGAAGGATATCATACTGCATTTTTCACAGATATTCAAAGTTTCTCCGCATTTTCTGAAAAATTGTCCGCATCGGATTTAGTGGAATTACTGAATGATTACTTAACGGAAATGACTGATATTCTTCTGGATAACAAGGGCACATTGGACAAATATATTGGTGATGCAATAGTGGCTTTTTATGGTGCCCCTGCTCCTGTGGACAACCATGAATATTGGGCATGTATTACAGCTATAAAAATGCAAGAAAGTTTAGATGAATTGCGGCTAAAATGGCAAGCCCAAGGAGATCGTTGGCCTGAGATTGTCCATCATATGCAAAACAGAATTGGAATTAATACCGGTCCTATGGTTACTGGAAATATGGGTTCAACCATGCGTATGAATTATACTATGATGGGCGATACGGTGAATTTGGCAGCACGACTTGAAGCATCGGCAAAGCAGTATGGTATTTATATTCAGGTGGCTGATGAAACATATAAGGCGTGTAAGGATAAATTTATTTGGCGAGATTTGGATTATGTTATAGTTATGGGAAAAACCGAACCGGCACAGGTGTTTGAGTTAATTGCTGAAAAAGGGAAAATGCCCCTAGGATATGATAAACTTCTTGATGCCTATCATCAAGCGTTGGTGTTTTATCGAAATCAAGAATGGAATAAAGCAATTGAAGCATTTAAAGCATCTGATGAATTGGAAGATATGTTTCCCGGCAGAAAGACCAATCCAAGCCGCGTTTATATCCCTCGCTGTGAACATTATAAAGAAAACCCTCCGGGTGATGATTGGGACGGTTCCTGGGCTTTAACAAAAAAATGATGAAATTGGCTTTCATTAAAACCTTAATTAAATAATAAATTCATTTATGGGAATTCCTAGATCGGCCGTCATTTTGTTGCAGGACGGCCGTTTTTTCCCCGGAAACTCTTTTGGTGCTGAAGCAGCCGTAAGGGCGATTCGACTCGCAGGGCAAAAAATCAGTGTTAGGTCAATTCAAGAATATCATTCTTGATCAACTAGAATTTTCAACCCTTCAAGATAACTGTTTTTACCCAATCCTGATATCTGTTTTACACACACATCTTTTAAAACAGATATTTTCCTAAAGTCTTCCCTTTTATCAATGTCGCTCAAATGAACTTCCACTGTTGGTATATTTA
>SCKP01000027.1 GCA_004124405.1 Fidelibacterota bacterium
TACAAGAATTTATCAAGAAAAAAAATATTACCGTAGAAGAACAATTTGCACCTGAAATTGTTGATATTATATTTTGGCAGAAAAATGCAGAAGGTTCCGGAGTTACATTTGATCCAGATTCTGAAGTGTTTCAGGTTGATGATGATGAATATAATTATTTGGATTTTCAGGTAATAATCAACGATAACAATGGTTTAGATGATATCCGTTATGTCCGTTATCAAATAAATGTTGAGAATATGGCTGCCGAGGACAGTTGTAATTATGAACCAGAATCTGGATTTCTAAACTATCCCCAATGGTTTCTGGAATATAAGGAAACTACAGATGCAGGTTTTGTTTTTGATGTTAATAACGCCTATCTCCAGGAACCTGGCATCCCCATCAAACCACTTAATCAATGTGGTAGAATTGGGGTTTCCACATTTCGTTTTATTATTGCAGACATGGTTTTTGATCCAATTATAGATGACCGATTTGTGGTGTTTGATAAATAATGTACAAAATTAAATATTCCATTTTGGTTTTTGTCAGCTGCCTTTTTACACAAACTCCGGTGGAGTTTCAATTAGGCGAAAATAAAAAGTTGGGGCGATATGAACATAATTCTATTAAGGGGCAGCTGGCAGATAATGCAGTGATTGATATTAGAAATTCAGGGGATTCATTATATTTTTTTGGAACCGGCAATGGTTTAAGCTATGCTGATATTTTACCTGATGGTACAATTGATTTTGGGTATTTCTCAATAACAGCTATGCCAATGGGGGGTAATCCAGCTTTAGCGGTGAGTGGAAATATCATTGCTGTATCCGGGGTAATTGATACAGCCGTTGCAACAGGCATAGAACCAAAAGGTACGGGTATTGCTTATTCCACAGACAGAGGCGAACATTGGGTTTACCTGCCCCAGCCAGTTGATCCGGATACTGTTTATTTTGATAACTATGGCTTGAATGAGTGTATAAATAATGACTACGATTGGGATTCACAATCGGAAACGTGTTTTTCAAATAAAAACTGGACCATCCCATGGGGTGGGCAAGAAATAAAATCCTTATTGGTGTCCTCTGAGGTTGACAATGTGAGTTATGATCTTGCTATTTACGACAACTTTATTTATGCAGCTAGTTGGGCAGGAGGGCTAAGGCGCTATCCTGTTGTATTGCCTGAAGGTGACGATATAAGACAATGGGAAGTAATTCCTCTCCCGGGTGACAACGATCTTGATCTATACTGTGGACAAATAGATAGCTCCTACTATCTAAACCCCAGGGATCCCGGCGATGGCGGAAACCATAACCATAAGGGGTTCAGTGTATATGTTGGTGATAATACGGTCTGGGCTGGAACAGCAGCTGGCATAAATAAAGGCGTGATTAGTGGCAATTGCATTAATTGGGTTGGTCATTATACTTCTTTGATGAACAATATTTCAGGTAATTGGGTTATTGGTTTTGCCCAACAGAAATTTGCAGACTTTAACCGATTATGGGCAATTACATGGGCTGCTGATTCACAGGATGAATTTAGCGCCTTAAGTTATACTGATGATGATGGTGAAACTTGGGACACAACTCAACCGGCTGGATTTCCGGAAAAAATATATAATCTATATGGAAATTCCACAAGAATATGGGCAGCATCTGAATCGGGTTTATATGTATCTGAAGATGGAAAACACTGGGAAAAATATCTTCGACCGATTGATAAAAATTCAGGCGAAGAACTAATAGCCGAAGCCGTGATGTCGGCATATTTTTCAGAAAATAATAATTGGCTATGGGTAGGTACGGGTGATGGAATTACTATCAGTGATGATGATGGAATAAACTGGGATGTCCACCGGTTTTGGGAACCAACTGTATATGAAAATGAAGAAAAGATGATTTCCGCCTACCCCAATCCGTTTTTTATAAACGATTATAATCTGGTGGGATCTGATGGTCATGTAAGATTTGTATATTCTAATCCTGAAAATTATTCTGGTACCATTAACATTTTTGACTTTGCCATGGACAGAGTGATTCAAATAAACAATTCTCATTTAGTTAATAATAATGAGAGTGAAGTAATCTGGAATGGACGAAATGAATACGGTAATAAAGTTGCAAATGGAGTTTATTTCTGCCGGCTGTCCTTAAATGGTCAGACTTACTGGACAAAATTAGCGGTGATAAATTAATATGCGGTTTCTTGTAATCCTAATTTTTGTGAATATCATAATTGCAGACTATGGTGGCGGCTATGCAGGCAGTGGTTTTCGATACGGTTCCAATGCCCGGGAATTTTCTCTGGCCGGCGCTCTGGTTGCTGATAAAACATCTGGGTTTTATGCTTTTTCAAATCCCGCCCTGCTTCAATTTGCAAGACATAATCAAATTGGTGTTTCTTTTCAAAAAATGTCTCTAGACCGATCAATCCAGAGTTTCAATTATGCCAAAAGACTTCCACCAAACGCTGGTGTAGGTCTAGCTATTCTCCAATCCGGAACTGATAATATTCAGGGTAGAAACTTAATGAATCAGGAAACTGAATCATTCTCAGCCAAAGAGATTGAGGGAATCATGTCGTTCGGAGTTGCTTTTGGTTCTAAATTGGCGTTGGGCATAAATATTAAAGCCGTTTTTGCCGCCATTGATAAGGACTACAAGGGCAATGGAATTTCTGGTGATATTGGTTTTATTTACAAATTGAATCGTCGCTTATTTATAGGGGGAATAATGAAAAACCTCAATGCCAGCTATAATTGGAAGGTGATAATTGGAGAAGAAGAGCGCTCATACGAAGAAAAATTTCCCCGGTCTTATTCATTGGGTATCGCATATTCCGGTTTAAAGCGGATTTCATTATTCTTCCAAGAGGATGTCATGATTACTCCCAATAATGATGTAAATTATCGTACCCGGATTGGAAGTGAATTTAGATTGGCAAACAAAACTAAACTGCGCTTTGGAGCAAAACAGGCTCGGGGTGCAATCCCCTCAGGTACCATAATGAATGGCTTAAATATTAAACCCACATTTGGGGTTGGAGTACCCTTTAAAATTTGGAAAAGACAATATATTAATTTAGACTATGCCTTAGACCCTGGGAGTGTTGGGGAAGGGCTTAGTCATTTATTCAGTTTTTCATTGAAATTTTAAGGTTTTAAACTATCAAAAAAATAATTAATACATCAAAACTCTCGATAAAATATTCCCCTCTGGGGAGGGGTTCCTGCAAAGCAAGTGGGCTGGGCTACGATCATTTACGGGTATCAGAAAGTTCATATATCTTACGATTAATTATAGTAATCATCTTATTTACTACCCACTCTTTTGCAATAGGTTTACAGGGTTTGGTAATTCCTCAAAGTGGCCAGATATTATCCCTGTCAGGCACCGGTATCGCCGGGGATATTGACCCTGCCCTGAATCCGGCAATGATGAAAACAAACCACCCCTATATGCAGTTTTCACTAAATAATTGGTTGGGAGATGTTAGCGGAAGTCATATCCTTTTTCGCTGGGGAAATGAGATTCAGAAACAGGTGAGCATTCAATCGTGGAGTGCGAATGGTTTGGAGCTTTGGGGTGATTCGCCTGATGAAAGACCTCTGGGCAGTTTTAGCGTACATTGGGCTTCTGCCGCTTTCAGTATCAGTCATCATTTCAATACTCCCTATCGATTTGGGCTTAGAATTCAATCCAATTATTCTCGTCTATTTACAGAGTCCATATCAGGAATCACAATGGATGTCGGTACAGTTCTACCGCTAGGTCCATCAATTACAGCAGCGGCGGTTATTCGAAATATAGGCTATGAATATACCAATGATCTTCGAGCAGATTTGCCCATTGAAGGTGGCCTCGGTTTGGATATTAAACTAACCAAGGTTAAAACATCTCTCCTTGCTGACTTATTATATAATTTAGAGCACGGTGAGGAAATGAGGTTTGCGCTTGCCACAAATTGGAAGTATTTAAATTTAAATGCTGGTAGATCCATTTCTGGAAATCGTAATGCATCCTCACTGGGTTTTTCATTTAACTACCGCCGTTGGAAAATCAATTATGGTATTTATTTCCATGAAAATTCTGCAGTTTTGGGAACACCTCAATTTCTGGATGTCCGTCGATATCTGTAATGCCCCCTTTTAGTCCTAAGCAAAGACCAAACCCTCCTCTTTTACGCCTTCTATTTTCCGCCCTCATTGGGGTAATTATTGGCTATCTGATATTCTCAGGTTCTGAAAGTAGATCCTTTCTTTTAAAACCATCCGTAAAAGGCACTATTTGTTTGGTAATAGATGATTTTGGGTTTGCAATGAATTCGGATGTAGAAGATTTTTTAAAACTGAATGAAAATATCACAGCAGCTATAATTCCTGGTACTCCCTATGCAGCACAAATTGGTAAATATGCCCATAGTATTGGTGTTGAGACAATTATCCACATGCCCATGGAATCCCATGAAAAGGATAATACGGATTATGCGTTTTTACTTAATGAAAAGCTGAATGCCGAACTTGTAGAAGAAAGAATCCGGCTTGCATTTGAAGAAGTACCTACCGCCCTGGGCATGAACAATCACCAGGGATCAAAAGCCACAGAAAGTTTACAGCTCATGAAAGATATAGCCCGCACATTAAAAAAAATGGATAAGTTTTTTCTGGATAGCTTTACCAATCCGGAGAGTAGGGGATATATAACAATGAGACGTTACGGTGTCCCTACTCAACTCCGTCAGGTATTTCTGGATCATGTAGAATCCCCCCATCAAATAAAAACTAATTTAGACAGCTTGGCAACTCTTTCACACGAAATGGATATTGCAGTGGGTATCGGTCATGTGAAACCAATTACTTTGGAAGTATTAAAAAAAGAAATCCCGCGGTTGGAATCAGAGGGATATAGATTTATTCGTCTCAGCCAGGCAGTGCGGTAAGCATTCCTGTTTTGCGAGAGAATGTCAGGGTTCTTGGGTTCCGGGGCTTGCCAATCGTCCACATTACAATGGAAAAAACGCAGTTTAGATTGGTTCCTAAGTTGCACATTCACTAATCCCCCTTAAAAAATCACCAATCACTAATCTATTTGGTTCAATATTCATGATTCAATATTCAGGGGTACCTACCGCGCTAACGATCCCATAGGGTCCCAGGGATTTAGGACAACTGGTTCACGGTCAAAAATATCCAGTACTTTTTTGCCAAGATATTTTTTATCTATGACTACCTCGTATGTATATTCATCAAACCATTCATCTGTCATAAGCATATACCCTTTATCGCCCCCCTTCTCTCCCCAGCTATTTTCAATCCGCCATTTAGTGGACTGACCACCTTTCATATTCACAGCAGTGAGCAGCATGGCATGGGTCATTACGCTGTCTCCATATTCCAATTTGGCTTGTTTATCCATTTTAAATTTGGTATTAAACAGTAGCTCAAAATCATAGAGATTCATATCCATTACACCCAAATCACGATGAAACATTTTTCCTACGTCACAACCGAACCAGACCGCTTCTCCCGCTTTTATGGATTTTACCGCTGCCCGTTTCATCACATCAATTTCTACATTGCCATAAGATATATCACCACCACCAGTTACATTTCCTAAATAACTTACAGTGTAATGTTCATTCATTTCTTTATTGGACATGGGGCAGTGAATGAGACAAACTTTATCTTTTAATGCTATATCCACATGTTTATTGTAAAAATCCAATGCAGTTAAATTATTGAACCGTTTGAATTTTTTCTTCTTATCTCTGAACTGCCAATCAAAAGATTCAGGAGGTGTTCCCAGACAAATACAGAGCATATTATAAACTACTGCCAACATATTTTCTTTTTCTTTGCGAAGTTCCGTTAGCTTAGCACCATTACTATACATCTCTCTTAATTGGGATGCATATTCTCTCAGCTTCCGCGTTACAAAGCGGTTCATCAAACGGGATTGACTGCTCTGAAAACTTTCCGGCATGGCAGATTGCGGCATTACCCCATATTTTTCCATGAGGTTCACAAACATATCCCATTGTCCGCCGTCATTTATGGGTGCCGATAACAACCACATCATGAGCCGGCTGTCAAAGGATTCATCTAAAGTTGCCAGTATGTTTTCCAGAAAGTAATTTGATTTTTCCAGCTTATCACAGAACATAAAATAATTTTGAGAAAATTCAAAATTCTTCAAATTATATTTATCACATACCGCAAAACGCATGAGGTTCAGACCTGCAAATCCCCAGCATCTTCCACTGGCTTTCTGATTGGTAACCTTCTTCATCTCATTGGGTATGACATGAGAATAAGTATGATCCACCCTTCTAAATGCGTCCCAATCCATAGCCACATCCAGCATACTGCTGCGAGTGAGGGCATTACGGGAAAGTTTATTAGTAGGACTGCTTTTATATGCCTTCTGAAATACTTTGATATTGGTTTTTGAAATGGCTGCTTGCATGGTATCTCCTTATTATTCTTTATTGTGAGCCACCGAGAGGAGTTGAACCCCCGACCCAATCATTACGAATGATTTGCTCTACCAACTGAGCTACGGTGGCGACTATTCTTTAGTTATTCCCTTCTCTGATAGATTGAAATTTAACGGTTTAATATCTATTGGATAAAAGAACATAATATTTAGTTGCAAAAAGTAATATTTTATTATTTAATTATTTTTTAATAACCCCGTAAATTTGCCTATGGTCAAAATGAATTATAGTAATCATAGATGACTTCTATCTTTGAGCGCCGGTCGGTGTTTTTCAAAGATGGGCAACCACTGATTTACCCCTACCCGGGAGCAAATAATTTCCCCTACTCAATAAATTATAAATTAATACAGGAAAAATTGAAATGAAGAACGCTGTATGGCTGATAGTCATTCTTATAGCTGCTTGTGCATTAAACTTCTCTATTAAAGATACTAATAAATTTAACCAACGCATATTCCGGTTCACCTATGAAATGGAAATTGAAGCTACCAATGGAAAAAAACTGGAAGTTTGGATTCCGATTCCCCAAACCAATGAAGTCCAAACCATATCCAATTTAACTTTTGAAACGAATAAATTGGAATACAAAATCAAAGATGAAAAGGTACATGGAAATAAATATCTCTACATTTTGGATGAAACTGGAATATCCTCACCTGAAACAATATCGATAAAATTTGATGTAATTCGAAAGGAGCATAGCAGCCTTTCTGATAGAGGTGTTAATCCGCAGAATTATTTGGGTTCCTACAATACTGTACCCACAGGGTCGCTGTTTTCCAAAATAATAGATGAAAATGACCTGTCTAAATCAAATGTGCGGGGAATATATGATTTTATCCTTTCCGGCATGCATTACGGAAAACCAAAATCGGTGGATGATATTTATTATAAAGTCCCCTGGTTAAGTTCTGACAGCATTTACGGCCGAAAAGGGGTAACACGGGATGATGTGGTGAAACTGTATCAAAAATCTAAAAGCGAAGGAGGCAATTATACTTTTGGCAATGGCAACTCCATTTATGCCTGTGATATCGGTGTGGGAAACTGTACCGATTACCATTCTTATTTCATGTCATTGGGCCGTACGCTGAATATTCCTGTCCGTTTCCATATGGGCTTTCCTATACCAGATAATGGCGAGGGACAAGTAGGTGGATATCATTGCTGGGCAGATTATTATGTGGAAGGGGAAGGTTGGTATCCCGTCGATATTTCTGAAGCTGATAAAACGCCTGAGAAAAGGGACTATTACTTTGGCACTCTTGATCCCAACCGTGTGGATATTATGGTGGGGAGGGATTTTATTTTGGAAGGCTATGAACTGGAATCCACCAATTTATTTATTTATCCTCTTATGGAAGTGGATGATAAAAAATCAAATGCATTTACAAAATCATTCTATTATAAAAGTTTGTAGGATTTATTAAACTTTAACCATCTGGCGGATAGATACTTTTAAAATCCTCTCTAAGGAGGGGTGTCCTTAAACTACTCTACTCAAATAAATGCTCAACAACTTGGAAAAGTTGTTGTACAGTTTGGTACTGAAGGTGTCTAATTTTAATAGTAAAAATTATACGGATTATCAAACCCATAAGGGTTTCAATAAGGCTTATATTATCAATATTAATTAAGGATAAATATGAGTGATATAATACTTTCCACCACAGATTTTATTCCTGGAAAAGAAATTGTTGAAATTCTGGGTATTGCCAGGGGCAGTACGGTGAGGGCTCGGAATATTGTTCGAGATATTTTCGCAGGCTTAAAAAATATTGTGGGTGGTGAAATTGAGGAATACACCAAATTGCAAGCTGAATCCCGGGAACAGGCAATTCAACGCATGAATGAGGATGCGGAACAATTAAATGCCGATGCCATTATTAATGTTCGGTTCGCCACATCAGTTATCATGCAGGGGGCTGCTGAATTATTGGCTTATGGCACAGCGGTTAAGCTGAAATAATTTCAAATTAGTATATTGAATTTGGGAACCATTATTGTAAGTATGTACGGACTGATTGCCATTGTTGGATTTTCTCTTTTGATTTATCTAATTTTCAGGAGAATACAAATAAAACAAGATGAGACCTTTGAAGAAAGAGAAAACTAAAGATAATTATAAATATTCACTCACCCCCGAACAATATCGAATTACCCGCGACGGTGGTACGGAGGCTCCCTTCACAGGGCAATACTGCAACCTCTTTGAGGCGGGTTTCTATCTCTGTATCTGCTGCGGTACCCCCCTTTTCAACTCAGAGTCAAAGTATGATTCCGGCAGCGGCTGGCCCGATTTTCATGAAGCTATCACAGAAGGTGTAATCAAATATGAGGATGATTTTAGCAGCGGTTTAAAACAAACTGAAGTTAAGTGCAATCATTGTGATGCCCATTTGGGACATGTTTTTGATGATGGTCCACCACCGGATTTCAAGCGCTACTGAATTAATTCCGCATCCCTGAAGTTTCAGGCAGAATGATTTTGGAAAGGGTGTAAAAAATAGCTTAATTTTCATCCCGATGCAAGGGGAAGAAAAACCACAATTTTACGCTGAGATAGCCTCAATTTATTTGGGGCTTTTTTATATCAATTACCTGCCCACGAAAGTCACGAACGAGATTGATAATTAACCACAGATTGATACAGATTAACACAAATAAACCCGCAAAACTCGTATTAGAAAACGGAACTGTATTTTCCGGGGTTTCCTTTGGAGCTGAAGCAGAAACCATTGGTGAAGTCTGTTTCAATACGGGTATGACGGGCTATCAGGAAATTCTTACTGACCCATCCTACTGCGGCCAGCTCATCACCATGACCTATCCACATATCGGAAATTATGGTGTTAACCCAGATGATGTGGAATCAAACAAAGTTCAGGCAGCTGGTTTTATTGTTCGCGAAGAAAATGTGGTTCCATCAAATTTTAGATCAACCCAATCCTTAGGCGATTATTTAAAAGATCAGAAAGTTGTTGGCATTCAGGAAATTGATACCCGCATGCTTACCCGCATAATCCGAGATGAGGGTGCCATGAATGGTATCATCAGTTCTGTTGATTTGGATGAAAATTCTTTGCTTAAAAAAGTAAAGGCTGCTCCTTCGATGACCGGAATGGATTTGGCGAAGGTGGTTACGTGTGCAGAGAGATATGTATGGAATTCGGGAATCGGAAACAGAATCGAAGAGCCAAGAACCAAGAACCAAGAACCAAGAACCAATTTAAAAATAGCCGCTATCGACTACGGCATTAAACATAATATTCTGCGACTTCTTGAATCACATGGCTGTGATATTACCGTCTTTCCTGCAACTGTTTCTGCAGCTGAGTTGCTGGACTTTGATCCAGATGGAGTTTTTCTTTCCAATGGTCCGGGGGATCCGGCAGCTGTATTCTATGGAATTGAAACAGTCAAAGAGTTACTGGGCAAGAAACCCATTTTCGGTATTTGTTTAGGGCACCAGATTCTAGCATTGGCATTGGGTGCAAAAACGTATAAGCTGAAATTTGGACACCGTGGCTGTAATCATCCAGTGAAAAATTTGAAAACCGGGAAAGTTGAGATCACCAGTCAAAATCATGGTTTTGCAGTGAATCCTGAGACTTTTCCTAAAAATGTAGTGGTTACCCATACCAGTCTGAATGACCAAACGGTAGAAGGATTAAAATGTACCAATATACCTGCATTTTCAGTTCAGTATCATCCGGAGTCTAGTCCGGGGCCGCATGATAGTCGATACTTATTTCAAAACTTTATAGACATGATGACGGAAAAAGAATATGCCTAAAAGAACTGACATAGAATCCATACTCATCATCGGCGCGGGACCCATCATTATTGGTCAAGCCTGTGAATTTGACTACTCCGGAACCCAGGCTTGCCGGGCACTTAAGGATGAAGGCTACCGTATTATTTTGGTAAACTCAAATCCTGCCACCATTATGACTGACCGTAACTTGGCAGATGCCACCTATTTGGAGCCGGTAACTCCGGAAGCCCTGGCGGCAATTATTGAAAAAGAACGGCCTGACGCACTCCTTCCAACTGTAGGCGGTCAAACTGCATTGGACACCGCTATGGCATTATACGAAAATGGCGTGTTGGAAAAATATAATGTGGAGCTTATTGGTGCCAATGTAGATGCTATCCGAAGAGCTGAAAGCCGGGAGGAATTCAAAATTGCCATGGATGAAGTAGGCATTGAAACTGCTCGGGGAGGATTTGCAAACACCTTGGATGAAGCCGATAAAATTATTGAAGATATTCCCTTTCCAGTGATCATCCGGCCTTCTTTTACCATGGGTGGCACAGGTGGATCAATCGCCTATAATTTAGAAGAGTTTCAGGAATTGGTAGATAATGCTTTGTCCGCAAGTCCCATTTCAGAGGTGCTTATTGAAGAATCTTTACTGGGATGGAAAGAATTTGAAATGGAAGTAGTGCGTGATGGTGCCGACAATGCCATTATTATTTGCTCAATTGAAAATTTGGATCCCATGGGAGTACATACCGGTGATTCCATTACGGTAGCACCTTCCCAAACACTCACCGATAAAGAATATCAAAAGATGAGAAATTGGTCCCTTCTATGTTTACGAACTATTGGAGTAGATACCGGTGGATCAAATGTGCAGTTTACCGTGAACCCTGAAACTGGCAGGATGATCATAATTGAAATGAATCCGAGGGTGAGCCGCTCATCGGCATTAGCCTCTAAAGCTACGGGATTTCCAATTGCCAAGGTAGCCGCCAAGCTGGCAGTTGGTTATAGATTGGATGAACTCCAAAATGATATCACAGGTCAAACCTTAGCCGCATTTGAACCCAGTATCGACTATGTGGTTACTAAGATTCCTCGCTTTGATTTTGAAAAATTTCCATCTGCAACTGGAATATTGGGCATTCAAATGCAATCTGTAGGCGAGGTGATGGCCATTGGCAGAACCTTTCGAGAAAGTCTGCAAAAAGCCTTCCGCTCTCTGGAAGTTGGACTGGATGGATTTCAACCTAAAGAAACTGACTATCGAGATTTGGATTTAAGTAAAATCAGATTTGCAACAGCATTCCGTCTATTAAAAGTTAAACAGGCATTTGATGAAGGTCATTCCTTAGAGGAAATATTTGAACAAACGAAGATTGATCCGTGGTTTTTGTATCAAATTCAAAAATTGATTTCTGTTGGTGTGGAATGCATTCCGCCCTTTAAGGGGACACAATTCATTGTGTCCCTACATAAATTAAAACGTGAAGGATTCTCTGATCGGCAAATTGCCCAGATGTGGGACAAGACTGAAAGCGAAATCCGAAAATTAAGGAAAGAGAATGATATTCTCCCTACATACAAAGTGGTGGACACCTGCGCTGCTGAGTTTTCTGCCCTCACTCCCTATTGCTATTCCACTTATGAAACGGAAAATGAAATCACACCTTTAGAAGGAAAAAAGGTTATGATATTGGGTGGGGGTCCCAATCGAATTGGGCAAGGGATTGAATTTGACTACTGCTGCGTACAGGCGGTTTTCGGACTGAAAGAAGCTGGCTATAAAACCATTATGGTTAACTGTAATCCGGAGACCGTATCCACTGATTTTGACATTGCAGACCGTCTTTATTTCGAACCCCTCACTTTTGAAGATGTAATGAATATTGTAGATCTCGAACAACCGGATGGCGTACTGGTTCAGTTTGGCGGACAGACCCCGCTTAATATTGCCAACCGTTTGAAAGAGGCCGGAGTGAATATCATTGGCACAAGTCCTGACGCAATTGATTTGGCCGAAAACCGGAAAAAGTTTGGAAAAATATTAGGTGATTTGAAAATTCCTGTTCCCAAATGGGGTACTGCTTTCTCAGTTGATGAGGCAATGGAGGTGGCTCATGAAGTAGGTTATCCCGTTTTGGTGCGGCCCTCATATGTGCTTGGTGGCAGGGGAATGGAAATCGTCTATGATGATGATGGGCTCAAAACCTATGTGGGAAAGGCGACTTTGCTGTCCGGAGATCACCCCATATTGATTGATGCCTTTTTGGAGGATGCTTTCGAATTTGATGTAGATGCTCTCTGTGATGGTGAAGATGTTTTTGTTGCCGGCATTATGCAGCATATTGAAGAAGCAGGCATACACTCCGGGGATTCGGCTTGTGTATTTCCGGCCTATGAACTCACTTCAAAAGCCAGAAAAATGATTGAGGATTATACCAGGGAATTGGCCTTAAGCCTAGACACGATTGGACTTATCAATATTCAATTTGCCATGAAGAATGAAGTGGTGTATGTGCTTGAGGTGAATCCGCGCGCCAGCCGAACTGTACCTTTTATCAGCAAGGTGATTGACATCCCCTTGGCAAAATTGGCGGCTCAATTAGCAGTAGGGAAAAAATTGACTGATTTCAATTTGGACTCCCGCTCAAAAAATGGGCTAATTGCTGTGAAAAAACCAGTGTTTCCCTTTAATAAATTCCCTCAGCAGAATGTATTCTTGTCTCCAGAAATGAAGTCCACTGGTGAGGTTATTGGCTTTGATAAACATTTGGGTAGCGCTTACGCTAAGGCTGAAGCCGGAGCTGGTCAGACACTTCCGATTGAGGGTACGATATTTATTTCTGTAAATAATATGGACAAAATTCGTGCCATTCCTTTGGCTAGAGATTTTCAAGAATTGGGGTTTGATATCATTGCCACCAAAGGAACAGCAGACCTCCTGTCTGAAAATGGAATTTCTACCCGATCAGTCTTCAAAGTTGGCGAAGGCCGTCCCAATGTAGTGGATGCCATCAAAAATGGGGAGATACAACTGGTCATTAACACTCCACTTGGGGCACAATCCCGGTTTGACGAATACGATATTGGACGTTCTGCCATTCGCTATAAAATACCTGTCATTACCACTATCTCCGGGGCCCAGGCGGCAGTGCGGGGCATACGAAATATTAAGAATGGTTCCATTCAATACCGCAGTTTGCAGGATGTGTTTGGATAGTTGTAGATTTAATTAAATGAACATCTATATCATATCCCTTTTATTTGCCATCCCCATTTTTATAATTTTAATTGGGCTGGAAGCTTTTGTTGCCTACCATAAAGGAATTCAAGTAAACAAAGCTGCTGATATGATTTCCAGCCTAAGCTCAGGACTTACCAATACCACCCGGAATGGAATCCAATTTGGATTTATCCTCATTAGCTATTCATGGTTGGTTGACCATATTACTATTTTTAAAATGGAGTCCCTTTGGCTGGCAGTAATTATCGCGTTTATTTCTGAAGATTTTGCTGGCTATTGGTTTCACCGAATGAATCATCGCGTTAATTTTTTTTGGAATCGCCATGTCATTCACCACAGCAGTGAAGAATTTAATCTTTCCTGCGCATTGCGTCAATCTATTTCGGATAATATTCAATTTTTTGCCATCTTATTAATTCCCGCTGCCATGTTGGGAATCCCACCCTACCTATTTGCCATTATAGGACCCGTGCATTTATTTTTACAATTCTGGTACCATACACGCTTGATTGATAAAATGGGTATTCTGGAAAAAATATTGGTGACTCCTTCCCATCATCGGGTGCACCATGCCATTAATCCAGAATATCTGGATAAAAACTACAGCCAAATTTTTATAATCTGGGATAAACTTTTTGGTACCTTTCAGCCGGAAGTAAAATCCATTCCGCCTGTGTATGGAATATTGCGGCCTGCCAAAACGTGGAACCCGGTAACCATCAATTTTAAGCATCTTTGGCAAATTACAAAAGATGCCTATCGAGCCAATAGCTATTGGGATAAAATTCGAATCTGGTTTATGCCTACCGGGTGGAGGCCGTTGGATGTGACAGAAAAATTTCCACTAATGACAATTGAGAATCCATTTTCCCTGAAGAAATATGCTACTGACAATTCTAATTTTTTACTGGCTTGGTCCTATTTCCAATTAATAGTAGCTTCGGCTTTGATGTTTCTAATTTTTTTCAAAATACCCGTTTTATCCTCCGCCACGATCATTCTTTTGGGTGGATTATTAATCCTGCATATTATGGCTTATACCTTCCTTTTGGATAGAAAAAATTTAGCCTTAATCCTTGAGGGATTGAAGTTTGGTTTTGGCATTGTATTATTTTTTACAATAAATGAAAAAAATGGGTTTATTCCAAATTTTAGCCTGAATTTGATTTTCATTTACTTATTTATTTCGCTGGGAATGACTGCTTACTTTTTCTGGAGTGAAATCAAAAATTCTACAATTTCTGTTTCTATTAAATCATAATATTTGTTAATGTCCACCATCCTTCAAAACTTAGGCTATGATTCCCAATTAGATACATTTATACAATCTCATGATTTAGCTGATTTTGAGATTGGACGGGTTATTCGAGAGAGCAAGCAAAAATATATTATTAAAACCCAACTGGGTAATTTTAATGGACAAATTTCCGGGAAGCTCATGCATGAGGCAAAAAGTCGAGCCGACTACCCTGCTGTTGGTGATTGGGTTGCAATAAAACAGATGGAAGAACGTGAAGCTATCATCCATGAAATTCTGCCTCGAAAAACTATCATCGAACGGCAGGCCATTGGCAGATTTGGCAAGAAGCAGACCATTGCCGCCAATGTGGATACTGCCTTTGTTTTGCAAGACATCGCCCATGATTTTAACCTGAATCGTTTAGACCGATTAATTGCCATAGGATTTGCATCTAAAATCCAACCGGTGGTTATTCTTACCAAAATTGATGTAGAAGAAAAATCTGAGTTGGCGGATAAAGCAGCGCAAATCAAAAAAAGGTTCACTGATATTCCTATTCTATTTCTCAGTAATAAAAGTATGGAAGGATTCTCTGCTATTCAACAATTAATTGAGTACGGAAAAACCTACTGTTTTATTGGAGCATCTGGGGCTGGGAAGTCCACTCTTATTAATAATTTGGTAGGTGAAAAGGTCATGTTGACCAAATCACTGAGAGAAAAATCTAACAAAGGACAGCATACTACCAGTCACCGGGAATTGTTTATTTTAAAAGATTCCGGGATTCTGATTGATACACCGGGAATGCGGGAGTTGGGTATTGCTGAGAGTTATAAAACATTAGAAGCAACCTTTGAAATTATATTCACCCTTTCTGAATCCTGCAAATACTCAGATTGCACCCATTTGATAGAACCGGGCTGTGCAGTTCGATTGGCACTTGAAAATAATGAAATTGATCAATCTTATTATGATAATTTCCATAAAATGAAAGAGGAACAAAACCAATTTGAACTCAATAAAAAAGGAATTAAAGATAAGAAAATGATTAAAAAAATCAAGGCAGATTCCAAATATAAAAAGTCACGAAGGTAGCATCACATTGGTTAAATTTCCCCTACTTATTCAATCAGGAGGTTTGTTATGAAAGGCCTATTTTTAATTTTAATACAGTTTTGCTTTATTATTCCCAATGATAGTACCGCTATTGAAAAAGTAGTCATTACACCTGAAAGTAAGGTAGAAATGTACACCGCCTTATTCTGAGCACCCTGTAAGGAAGCCAAGGCGCTTCTGCAATCCCGGGGGATTGAATTTGATACACATTTGGTAACCTTTTCTAGAAAGACAGCAGCAGAAATGAAAAAACGAACAGGTGGCAAAATGGCGGTGCCGCAGATCATTGTGGATGATAAGTATTTTGGGGAATTGGCTGAATTAAAATCCTATTTTAAAACAATTTCTCCAGAAAATTAAATATCTCCCTTTCTGTAATATATCACTCTGATTTTCTAAATCATGACACTGGAGTGGGACACCCAGAGCGACCCGACCGTTTGCGTACCTGTGTATCTGCTTTAGAATCCTGTGAATTTTCTCATAAACTAAATTGGATATCCCCCCGCTCTGCCACTGAATCTGAGCTGGAATGGATCCACAGGAAAGAGCATATTGATCATGTCAAAAAGGTTTGTGATTCGGGGGGCGGTTATTTAGATACCGATACCCCTGTTTGCCCGGAAAGTTTTGATATTGCCTTGAAATCTGCTGGTGCCTGGTTGGATGGTGTGGACGAGATTCTGGCTGGAAATTCAGCTATGGTACTTTCCCGTCCACCGGGACATCATGCTGAAACAGATAGGGCTATGGGATTTTGTCTTTTCTCTAATGCTGCTCTGGCAGCCACTTATTCCCTGAAACAAGATAATATAAAAAAGGTGGCAATCTTTGATTGGGATGTGCATCATGGAAATGGCACACAAAATATTGTTCAATCCAATCCCGATATTGCCTATTGTTCCATTCACCAATTTCCATTTTACCCCGGAACTGGCTCCCAAATTGAGAAAGGGGATTTTAATAATGTGCTGAATATTCCGGTGCCGTCCGGTTATGGAAGTACAGAGTATCGCGCCATTTTCGATGGGCAGGCTTTTCCCTTTATTCAAAACTTTCATCCTGATCTCTTAATCATCAGCGCCGGATTCGATGCCCACCGAAATGACCCTTTAGCTGGAATTAACCTAGAGGCTGAAGATTTTGCTTATATGACTAAGCGTTGTATAGAAATTCAACCTAATCTGTTGTTGGGATTAGAGGGTGGGTATGATTTGGGGGCGTTGAGGGAATGTGTGGTTGGGGTGGCAGTTTGCCTATTGTAGTTTCCGAAAATAGGTGATAAAGATGGTTTTCTGATAAATAAAACTTTGTGTCACTGTGACTCCGCGGTGAACAAATCAAGTCTGTAATAATGGTTGAATTAAATCTAAAACACCTGATTCATCCTCAAACTCCATTTCAATTTTTATCACATAAATATCAAATTCATCTAAAAAGCTGTCTGGTAATTTCACCAAATCTTTTTCAGTGGTGATAATGCCCTTGATTTGACTGGAATTTATCTGTGCTGATAATTCATTAATGACAGCTCCGGTGTATTTTTGGTGATCTGGGAAAATTCGTTTTCCACCTATCCTTATATCTAATTGTTCAATTGACTTAAAAAAAGAAGCCGGTTCTCCAATCCCACAAAATGCAAAAAGGGGAATTGTTAGTGGCAATGATTTATGATATCCTGAGGATTCATATTTCATTAAGATAGGAATTATTGTGCTAAAAATTGGACTTCCATTAAAAACTGATGAGACCTTAACATGAATGTTGGGAGAAGTAAAATTTTCTGTTTTAGTAACCACCACAGCATCAGCTCTTTTGATGTTTTGTAATGGCTCTCTTAATCTTCCCCAAGGTAGCAATCGATAATTGTTTTTTTTATCATTCGCTGAAATAGTTATAATATCTAAATCCCTTTTTACTTTTCTATGCTGAAAGCCATCATCCATAATAATAATATTTACCGTAGAAGAGTTTAATAAATGACGAATGGCCTCTCTGCGATCTTCACAAACAATAACTGGTACGGATTTTAAAATTGACGCCATTAAAAATGGTTCATCTCCGGCAGATTCTACCTTTGCTTTCATTTTCTTTCCATCATGAACTACCACCAAACCTTGAGATTTTCGTCCGTAACCACGGCTCACAATGCTTGGATTTTTTCCATTCTTTATTAACAAATTTGCCAAGTACATAACCAATGGGGTTTTTCCACTTCCACCAGTGGTGATATTCCCAACTGAAATGATAGGCAATTTGAATTCTTCTGTGGTAAACCATCCATAATCATAAAATAGGTTTCGAAGATAAATGATACATCCATACACTAGCGAAAGGGGAATTGTAATGGGCGTCAATATAGATCGTAGTAATATCAAATTTAAATTTTACCTGTCATCCGATCAACTTCATCCTGATAATAGTTCATATAATTTGATAATAATTTTATCTCTTCTTCATTATTTTCAGGTGGGGTTGCAATTTCTAGGGGGGGGGCAACTACAATATCAATTCTGCCAAATGGTTTAGGCAGCATGAATCTATCCCATGAATTGATCTGCCAGAATTTGGTAGCAGATCCTGTTATCATCACCATACTCACATTATATTTTATAGCCAATCCGGTACTTCCCGCTTTAGCAATTCGAGGGGGACCTTTTGGTCCATCATTGGTTACTGCTACAATTCCACCATTTTTAAAAACCTCTGCCATCTTAAGTACTACCGCCTTACCACCCTTTTTTGTGCTGCCCCGGATTAGACTGTATCCCCAGCGTTTAAGAATTCGTGCCATAATTTCCGCATCGGAATGGTGGCTGGCAATGGCATGCAGATTGGTGGTCTTGAATCGAATGTACCAACTGGGAAATAATAATCGACCGTGCCAAACACAGACCATTATGGGTTTACCTGCCTTGGCTAAATTTAATAAATTTTCTTCTCCATGAATTATTACCTTATTTAAAAAGAAGAGCAGTTGAAATACCCAACGTCCAATAAATGACAGGCAAATTAATTTCATTTTTTTCTTCAAGGTATTATTTTAACTCCAAAATATAGGTGGCAGCTTTATTTGAAGCGCCAACGCCTTTTAGCTTTACTTTCACTTCTTTAAGATCAGCCACCATTTTCTCTATCTTTTCGGGATTCTTAAGAATTGACGATGCTGTGGAAAACACCCTTTCAGGGGTTGCATTTTTCTGGATTAACTCCGGCATAATTTCTTTTCCGGCGATAATATTTACCATGCCGGCGAAGGAAACGCTGACTAGCACTCTGGATATCCACCATGATATCGTTGCCATCTTATAAATGACAATCATGGGGGTACCAAATACGGCAGCTTCCAAGGTTGAGGTGCCTGATGCTACCAAAGCAAGATCTGCACATTCCAATGCTTTTTGTGGATATTCTGATTCAACCTGAATCCAATCTGGAAACGACCATTGACTCCAGTTTACTTGGGGGGATGCTCCTAAAATAAATTGCAGTGTAGAATCTTCATTCCTTAATTTCGCCGCCGCCTGAACCAAAATTGGCAAATGTTTTTTCACTTCTTGTAAACGGCTACCGGGATATAAGATGATTATCCGCTTATCCGCATTTAGACTCAACAATTTACATAATTCTTCTTTAGATGAAGGTTTCCAATCATCAAAGATAGGATGTCCCACAAACTTTGCTTCTACTTCTCTTTCTCTGTACCAATCTTCCTCAAAAGGGAAAATCACCAACATCTGGTCTATATATTTTCGTATGATTTTTATCCTATTTTCTTTCCATGCCCATAATTGTGGACTGATATAATAAGTGATGGGAATGTCAAATTTTTCTTTTATTTTTTTTGCTAACCTCAGATTAAATCCGGGATAGTCAATTAATATAATTTGTCTAGGCTGACAATTATCAATTTCTTCTAACACCTTCATGGTAACATTTCTGAAAAAGCGGAGGTGCTTGATAACTTCCTCAAACCCCATTACTGCCATTTTATCAATATCTTCAATGGAGTTAAGTCCTACATTGATCATATTCTTTCCCCCGATTCCCCTGAATTCTATGTCGGGATTTTGTGCTAGCATTGCCGTCATAAGTGAAGCGCCATGGTTATCGGCAGATTGTTCTCCGGCAATAATGAAATAGGTTTGCGGTGTTAAATCAGTAATAGGATTATTGATCAATGATTTTCTGAATTGTAAGGGCAAGGCTCAGGGCTTGAACAGCGCTCTCACCATCGGTTTCAGGTTTTTGGGTATTTTGAATGGAATTTGCAAAATGAATGAGTTCTTCTTTTAGGGCATCATGTTGGGGAACTTCCGGTTTTCGATAGAGAACATATTTTTTTTCTTCACCGTCCAATTCAAACACTTGATCATTAATATCTGCTGTTGGCAGACTGTTACATATTTTGTATTCTTCTAGAATTCCATTATGAAAGTCAATTGTAATATAATCTTTTTCCTGAAATATCCGCATTTTTCGCATTATTTTTTGAGAAATTCTACTGGCTGTTAAATTTGCTACACATCCATTTATAAATTCTAAACGTGCATTTGCAATATCCACTGATGATGAAACTACTTTCACACCGTTAGCTCGGATATCTTTAATTTCAGATTTCACCAATGATAAAATAATATCCAAATCGTGAATCATTAAATCTAAAATGACCGGTACATCATTCCCCCGTGGATTAAACTCTGCCAAGCGGTGTGCTTCAATAAAACGGGGTTGAATATCCAAATTTTTTAAAACTGTAAACGCTGGGTTAAAACGTTCTATGTGTCCCACCTGAATAATTTTATTTAATTTTTCTGCCTTGTTCAAAAGTAAACTGGCATGTTCAATATTATCGGTAATAGGTTTTTCAATAAAAAGATGACAACCTGCTTCCAAGGCCAATTGCCCTATTTCATAATGGCAGGGTGTTGGAGTAACTATTGAGATGGCTTCTGCTTTCTGCAAGAGATCTCTCACTGAAGGAAATGCTGGTACGCTATGTGTTTGGCTCATTTCCTTGGCTCTAATTGGGTTGCTATCAACCAATCCGACAACCGTAAATTGTGGTATTCCCTTCAGTTGTTTTAAATGAAAATTTCCTAAATGTCCAGTTCCAACAATGCCAATCTGTATTGTAGTATCCTTTTTCACCTTAAAATTTACAATATACTGTTCTATGACAAAAAGAATCCGTTTTATTTGATTTTATTATCCTAATGCTTGATAATTTCCTAAGATAGTCGGAAATTAAGTGCTTGGAAAACAGTTTGATTTTACAAATTACCAAATGAATCAGAATCTGAAAAAAATAGCCAGTGGGCTAATTCTCATTATTGGATTTATCCTGTTTTTCTCCTCCCTATTAAATAATAATTTAAATCTTGCCCTGGTTTATCTTACCAGCACATTAATTTTTTGGGTTCTTTACGGACTTCTTTTGGATGATTTTGACGTACGTATATTTGCCGGGGTGATATCCGTTACTGGAGTCCTGTTAGCAATTTCTATTTTTTTCATCTATGGTGTTGAGGAGGTGCCTCATCCTGTGGGGGCAATTGTTTTCCATGCTGGAGGAATAGCTGGTGCTTTGGGAATGGGACTGTTCTCTCTCTTTCCTTTTTTAATCATACATCAATTAAACTCTGATAAAACAACCCCCATAAGTGCTCCTGTAGCAAAAGATGATGATCCGCCGCCAGAACCTGAACTGGAAAGTGATGATTGGGAATTTGCAACAGAAGAAGAGCTGCAGTCTGGTGAGTTTGAGATTGGGTGAAAAGGTTATTTAATCTTTTTTTGTTGTAACCCCCTAGTCAACCCTTTAAAATAATTTCTAAAATATCCGGTTCTATAACTGCTTTGTGAAATTAGAGCTTGCTTCCCTTTTATAAGAATGCAGCCTAATAATAAACCTACTTTTACAAAGGTAATCCCATTAGTAATAAAATAGCCAAGGCCAGAAGCATAAGATTCGACCCTTTTTAATGATACTTCATTATAATTAATTTCAGGATGTCATACTTTTACATTTGGACAATAAATTAATTTTTTCTTCAAAACTAGTATGTTATAAATATAATCTGTGTCTTCACACGAACCAAATGTTGTACCCGCTCCCATCGATTCATTAAATTTCACTTTATTCTTTTTAC
>SCKP01000028.1 GCA_004124405.1 Fidelibacterota bacterium
TGATAACTCCAGTTGTGCAGATTGTGCCGGTGTACCAAATGGCGGAGCAGTTGAAGATGAATGCGGTGTATGTGGTGGTGATGGTATTGCAGATGGTGAATGTGACTGTGCTGGTAATGTAGAAGATTGTGCCGGTGAATGTGGCGGCAGTCATGAAAACTGCCCAGGCTGGGAAGATGATCCCGGTGCCTATGAATTTACAGCCACCATTGCAGGAGCAATAGTTTTATATGATGGTGTACAGCTGGGTGAAGCAGGTGATCAATTGGCAGCTTTAGATTCTGATGGCAATGTCCGGGGTGTAGGCTTGCAGCTTATTCCTCCTTTCGGCCCTTATGAAGGAACAACTGTTTATGAAGTGCAACTCCGTAGTAATTCTGCAGGAGATCTTCTTTCATTTCAATATTACGATGCATCATCTGATGAAGTTTTGGATATTGCTGAAACATATGAATTTGTTATCAATGATATTATAGGTGATGTTGTTACTCCATGGGAGTTGAATATACAAACGACTGTTGATCTTAGTATTGATCTTATCTCTGGTTGGAACTGGATATCCTTTAATGTAGATGTTGAAGATAATTCTACCGCAAGTATATTAGAATCTTTGGGTGATGCTGCAATCTTTATTGGAAGTCAGTCATCTGGTACTGCCACGTACTATCCTGCTTATGGTCAATGGCTTGGTGGTCTTTCAACTTTAGAACCAACTCAAATGTATACGCTGAAAATGGCAGAAACTGCGACACTTACTATTACAGGTGTACCTGTAGACGTAGCTTCTACCCCCATCAGCTTGATATCTGGTTGGAACTGGATTGGTTATCTACCACAGAATTCGGGTGATCTTGTTAGCGCATTGGCAAGTGTTGAAGATCTGGCAATCTTTATTGGAAGTCAGTCATCTGGTACTTCAACTTATTATCCTGCTTATGGTCAATGGCTTGGTGGCCTTTCAACTTTGCAGCCCGGCAATGGATATACCTTAAAGATGACTGGCCCTGGTGAGCTCATTTATCCTGAATTTGATGGTCTAGCCAGATTAGATGAGAATAAACAGGAAGTTGTTCTTTCTGAAAAGATATCTGATTGGGATTTCCATTACGGAGATTATGAGTTCATTGGCACTATACATGCCAGCATAGACAGCCGCATTGATTTTAATGGTGATGTTGTGGGTGTATTTGTAGATGATGAGTGCAGAGGTATAGCTGAAAGAATGTACTTCCCCTTTGATGATCGTTATTTCTATATCATCCAGGTTTACAGTAATGTAGCTGATGGTGAAGAGATGACCTTTAAGTACTATGATTCAACACATGATGAAGTTGTGGAGTACACTGAGAGCATTGAGTTTACATCAGATATGGTGGTGGGTAATGGTTTTGATACTTATGGCTTAAGCCGTGAAGCATTACCTGCTCCTATGGAGTACAGTCTCAGTGATGCCTATCCAAATCCGTTTAATCCCACAACTACTCTGTCTTTCAGTGTACCGACTGAAGGTGTTGTGAGCCTGAATATCTATGATATGACAGGGCGGTTGGTGAGTACATTGGTAGATGGAAACCTGGAGCAGGGATATCACAGCATTACCTGGAACGGTAAAGATAGCAATGGTCATGCAGTTTCTTCCGGTATGTATATTTACTCCCTAAATGGCGAGGGTCTGTCCATTACCAAGAAAATGGTGCTGATGAAATAAACTGTAATTGAAAATGAGTTAAAAAAACCCGCCGAAAAGCGGGTTTTTTTATTGTAAAATATTTTCATATACCTATTATTCATATAAACCTTTGAAACGGTTCATATTGATATTTTTTTGGTAAGCCCACGATTAAAATGGTGGATTGCTTTAAATATTGAGTAAATCTTAACCATTAAAACCTGTCCGCCATCGTAATGACACAGGCAGATGGTTTTTCAAAGGTTTCTATTAGAAAATATTCTACCTATTTATACGGGAGTTCTTCGTAAAAGGGTTGCTAAGGCTGAACCCGGTGTGCCCGTTTTCATCAGGCTTGTACCAACTAGGGCAGCATCATAACCCATTTGGGAAATTTTTGCAAGATTATCCGGAGAATTAATTCCGCTTTCTGCCACTTTTATACTGTCCTTCGGTAATTGGGAATATGCCTCCTCAAACCATTCTATATTCGTGGTCATGGTTTTAAGGTTGCGGCAGTTTACTCCCACAATGGGTGGGTTCAAGTCTTGGATCCACTGCAAATTTTCAGCGCTGTGGGTTTCAATAAGGATATGCATTCCCAATTCTGCTGCCAGGCGGTAAAGATCAGTCAAAAGGCACTCATCAATGGCATCAGCAATGAGGAGTATGGCATCGGCTCCTGCTTGGAATGACTCCCAGATTTGGTATTCTGAAATGATGAAATCCTTCCTGAGGATGGGCAATTCAGTGACAGCCTTCACCTGCTGAATAAATTCCAACTGACCGCCGAAAAATTCCTGATCAGTGAGTACTGAAATAGCCGCAGCGCCATTCTGCTCATAAGCTATGGCAATTGCCGCCGGGTCTGCATCTGCCATAATACCTCCGGCAGACGGTGAGCGGCGCTTGATTTCAGCAATAATCTGCACACCGTCTCGGGCAAGGACCGACTTTAAATCACGAATGGCATACAATCGCTGGGAGCCTTTAATGCGCTCTATGGGGGTTACCTTGCTACGCTCTTTTACCTCCTCCTGCTTGTGCAGAATGATTTTTTCCAGAATGTTCATTTTACTGCCGCCAGCTGATTAAGCTTATCTAGGGCTGCCCCGGAATTTACAGCTTCCCTGGCCATTTGAATGCCGTCTTCCCAGTTCTCTGCTTTGCTACCTATAAAAATTCCCGCCGCTGCATTCAGAATTACAATATCCGCTTTTTTGCCCCTGTCTGTTCCATCCAGGATATTTCTTATGATGACGGCATTTTCTTCCGGTTCACCGCCCTTCAAATCATCCAGGGTTGCCTTTTCAAAACCAAAATCAGAGGGCGAAATTGCAGTTGATTCAATAGTATTATCCATTTTCAAGTGACTGATTTTCGTGGATGCGGTGGTTGAAACTTCATCCAGCCCTTCATAGCCGTGAACCACCATTGCATGTTTCGATCCCAGTTTCTGCAGTACCTTAGCTACCTTATCGGTGAGGCTGCCCTCAAAGATGCCCAGGAGCTGGCGGTCAACGCCTGCTGGATTGCAGAGAGGACCCAGAATATTAAAGACTGTCCGGGTGCCTAATGCCTTGCGTGCGCCCATGGCGTATTTCATGGCCGGGTGCAATGAGGGCGCAAACATGAAACCAATGCCGATATTTTTAATACATTCTGACACTTTTTCAGGAGGCAAGGTGATGTCCACTCCCAATGCTGTGAGCACATCTGCCGACCCTGATTTGGAGGTCATTGAACGGTTGCCGTGTTTGGCAACAGGTACTCCTGCTCCGGCAACTACAAAGGAAGCTGCCGTGGATATATTGAAAGTACCGCTGGCATCCCCGCCGGTACCGCACATGTCAATGGCATCATCCACAGATTCAATTTTGGTCATTTTGTCCCGCATAGCCTGGGCAAAACCAGCGATTTCTGCGGATTTTTCTCCCTTTGCCCGGAGTGCAATGAGGAAACCGGCAATCTGGGCATCATCATATTCCCCAGACATAATCTTGAACATCACATCCCGGGATTCTTCTTGGGTGAGGCTCTGGTTACCAAGTAATTTTTCAATTGTTTTTTTCATATTTATACCTTTAAAAAATTTTCCACCATTTTCATACCATGCTCTGTGACAATGGACTCTGGGTGAAATTGCACCCCGTAAATGGGGTACTCTTTATGTTCCAGCGCCATGATGAGCCCCTTATCTGTATAGGCAGTTATTTTCAATTCCTCAGGAAAGGAATCCTTTATAGCAACCAGTGAATGGTAACGGGTGGCCTCAAATTTTCCCGGGATGTTTTTAAAAATAGCCGACCCCGTTTGCGTTATACAGGAGGTTTTACCATGAACAATTTCATTGGCTCTATCCACTTTTCCACCAAATGCTACCGTGATTGCCTGGTGTCCCAGGCAGATACCAAAAATGGGTATTTTTTTACCAAATTCCCCTACAATATCTATGGATAATCCCGCATCCTCCGGTTTACCCGGTCCAGGCGAAATAACAATGCGTTCTGGATTCATTTCCCTGATTTCCGCCAGGGTGATTTTATCATTCCGGTGTACCTCCAACTCCGGATTTAACGATCCGATGTACTGCACCAGGTTGTAAGTAAAAGAATCGTAGTTGTCTATTATTAATATCATGTTAGTTATTGGCAATAAACTCTTGGCAATTATCATTCTCCCACTATTCTGTAATTCCAGGTATTAACAAAGAATCTCGATCCATTATTTGTTTGAGATTCTTCACTTTGTTTACTTTTGGTAAACTTGTTCAGAAAGACAGTTTTATTTTGAGTTTTTCTGCCAAGGTTCAAGTTTCTAATTTCCAATTTCAAACCAACCCATTCTCTGCCAAGTCAATTGCTGAGTTTATGGCCTTGGCTTTATTTACAGTTTCTTCAAATTCCTTTTTGGGGTCAGAGTCGTACACAATGCCAGCGCCGGACTGAAAATAAACAGTTCCATCTTTCATGACCATGGTTCGGATGGCTATGCAGGTATTCATGTCGCCGGTGAAATCAAAATAGCCAATGGCGCCAGAATACACCCCCCGCCTTGAGGGTTCAAGATCATGAATGATTTCCATTGCCCGAATTTTTGGTGCGCCCGTTAAAGTACCGGCAGGAAACCCGCTATAGAGAGCATCAAATACATCTTTTCCCTCTCGCAATTTACCCCGCACATCGGAAACAATATGCATGACGTGGGAGTAATATTCCACTACCATAAATTCCTTCACATACACCGAATCAAATTCGGCCGCCCTCCCCACATCATTCCGTCCTAAATCTACCAGCATAAGATGTTCCGCCCGTTCCTTTTCATCTTTGAGCAGATCATCTGCCAATAGTTTATCTGCTTCAGCATTATCACCCCGCTGACGGGTACCGGCAATGGGGCGGATTTCAATTTCATCATCTTCTACCTTTACCAATAATTCAGGGGATGCACCGATAATGTCAAAATCATTTAATTTGAGATGAAACATGTATGGGGAGGGATTAATACTGCGCAATGCCCTGTACATTGTGAGCGGACCTACAGATGTTTGACGCCGAAAGCGCTGACTCAACACCAGTTGAAATATATCACCAGCTTTGATGTGCTCTTTGGCTTTTTGAACTGCATCCTCAAATTTAGCTTGAGTGAAATTAGAGTGCAGCTTGGACTGCTCCAGCCGTTCGGGAGTTTGGTAATCAATATCGGTATGGAGATCTTCACCCATTTCATCAATACGGAGATTGGCATCAGCATAGGCTTGTTCTAAATCTATGCCATTTTCAATTTGAACATTGCTGAATAAAATGATCTGATTTTTCAAATGGTCAAAGGCAATCAATTCATTAAACAGCATGAATAGTGCATCCGGGTCCGGGCATTGGAGTTCATCCTGCTTATATATTGGAATATCTTCCACCCAGGTTATGCTTTCGTACCCCATAAATCCCACTAAACCACCAGTGAAATGTGGAATGTCCGATAATTTTGGTGCATGGTATTTTTTTTGAGTTTCTCGTAAAATAGATAGAAAGGGTGTGGATTCTTCCTGCCAATTTCCATCTTGCCAAATATGTGTTTTCTCATGTTCAGATTTTAATATCATCAGAGGATTTCGCCCAATAAAAGAATATCTCCCATACTGCTCTCCTTTTTCCACGGATTCTAAGATAAAGGCATAATCTGAATTTTTTATTAGTTTCATGTAGGCGGAAATGGGCGTCAATAGGTCTGCCAATATCCGCTTGTACACCGGTATGGTTTTATAATTTTCAGCTAACCTTTTAAATGTGTTAATATCCATCAGTACTGTAGGTCAAAATTAAAGTGGTGATTTTTATTCTTCACCAACTATTTTCATAAACAATATTTTAAGGGCAAGTTTTGTCATCAGGAAAATCATGGGGTTCTACCTGCAGGGTGGTGTGTTTTATCTGGAATTTTTCTGCCAGCATCTCCCGGGTGAATTTTAAGCATTGATCCCAATGGTTGGCGTCGGTGCAATTTTCCGTGAGGATAAGATGTGCGCTGAGAGCCGGTTCATTCTGCCCAATAGACCAGATATGCAAATCATGGACATCCATAACATGATCAAGGTTTTTCAGGGCATCCAGAATTTGCTGATAATTGAGATGCTCTGGTACCGAATCAATGAGCATTCTGACACTGTCAAGGATCATTTTCCATGTTCCAGCCAGAATGAGAATAACAATAATAAGACTGGCGATAGTGTCAATCCAATACAGCCCCCATAACCAGATTACCAGCCCCGAAAATATTGCCCCTACAGATCCCAGTGCATCAAAAATGAGATGGAGGTAAGCAGCTTTCAAGTTGATATCATTTGATTTGTTTCTACGCAGAATTTGGGCACTGATGAGGTTCGCAAACAATCCAAGAATTGCCACAATGAGCATAGGAATTGCCAATATGGGCTGGGGATGTTGAATCCGCTGGAAAGCTTCCCAAATGATGAATCCGCAAATTGCAACCAAGGTGGCACCGTTTATAAAAGCACCCAGAATTTCTGTTTTGAGATAGCCATAAGTTCTGCGCTCATCAGGAGGTCGGTCTGCTAATCGGGAAACTATAATGGCTAAACCCAAAGCACCCACATCGGTAAGCATGTGCCCCGCATCAGAAAGCAATGCCAAACTGCCGGTATAAATACCACCAATTACTTCAACAATGAGGAATACAAAATTTATCCAAAATGCCCACCACAAATACTTTCGGTTGGAAGACGAATGAGAATATTGGCGACTCAACGCTGGATTTGTTTTGAAGATTTAAACACTGCTGTGAAAATACGAATGAGCTGCTCTTCGGATAAATTTCTACCCGCTTGTTGAGTGAGCCTGTCAATAATTTCCTGTTCTCTTCCCTTATCTTCCACGGGAATGTCTAATTTTTCTTTGAGTTTGCCAACTTCTTTAGAAATCCCCATACGCTTTTTCAAGAGCTGGATGATATCTTCATCGAGTTGGTCTATTTGCTGTCTGAGTTCAAGTATGCGTTTGTCCATGAAGGGATAAATTAGGGAGGAAAAGAAAGGAGAAAAAATATATTATTGAGATAACCTATGAAAGATCATATCTGTCCAAAACGATTGTTTTACAATGAATACTTACCCCATCATTTATGGCGGGGATTAACCTTAAAAAATACTGGGCTTTAGCCCAAAACTTTAGTGTCAGTTTAGGGATAAATCCCCTTGGGGTTGATACTTTTTTACCCCGACATAAATGATGGGGTAAGTTTTTTTTAATTTGGATCCACCACCCAAATCATATTAAATGGGGCTAATGTGGTAAGTGTTTGGGGGTCTGTTTTTAGAAAAGTGGAAAAATTTGTCCTAATTCCTCAAGGATAACTATATATTTACAACATTTCTAAATCGTTTTGGACGGCACTGGTGAAAAATAAGAAATGTGAAAACAATAGTTTTCTTCTAACTAATTTGAATTATGAAAACTCTCCGAACACTTTTCGCAGTGTGTCAGAAATTTCGCCTAATGATGCCTCTGCTTTTACAGCATCGATAATCACCGGCAATAAATTATTATCTGTAGAGGCTGTTTCATTCAATGCTCCCAGGATGGATTCAACTTTTTGATTGTCTCGGTTATTTTTAACAAAATGTAATCGGTCTAATTGCTGCTGCACAGCTTTCTGATCAATTTGCTGCGTCTCAGGAATATCAGTTTCCTTTGACTGGAATTTATTTACTCCAACAATCACTCTTTCACCCTCATCAACGGCCTTTTGATAATCAAAAGCAGATTTGGCAATTTCATTTTGCTGAAATTCCTGCTCAATTGCTGAAACTGCACCTCCTAATTCGTCGATTTCAGCAATGAGTTCTAAGGCATTAGATTCCAGTTTATCGGTTAATTCTTCAATATAAAAACTGCCAGCTAAAGGGTCAGCCACGTCCGGAATCCCGGATTCATGGGCGATAATTTGCTGAGTCCTCAATGCTAATTGAGCTGATTTTTCAGTGGGGAGGGACAAGGCTTCATCCCGAGAATTGGTGTGCAATGATTGTGTCCCTCCCAATACTGCTGCTGTAGCCTGAAGGGTAGTTCGCACGACATTATTATCAATTTGTTGTGCTTGTAAGGTGGAACCTGCCGTTTGGGTGTGGAATCGGCACATCATTGCTTTTGGGTCAGTAGCATGAAACCGTTCTTTCATTATTTTTGCCCACATGCGTCTGGCTGCCCGGAATTTAGCTACTTCTTCAAAAAAGTTATTATGACAATTAAAAAAGAAACTCAGGCGTTTCCCAAATTGATTCACATCCAGCCCTTTATCAATTGCGGATTGAACATAGGCTATTCCGTTGGCTAATGTAAAGGCAATTTCCTGAACGGCTGTAGATCCAGCTTCGCGAATATGGTAACCGGAAATGGAAATGGTATTCCATCTGGGCATTTCTTTTGAGCAGTATTCCAAGAGATCGGTTATTATCCGCATACTGGATTTGGGTGGATAGATGTAGGTTCCCCGGGCAATATATTCTTTCAGAATGTCATTTTGGACGGTACCTCTAAGGTGGTTGCGAGAGACCCCCTGTTTTTCTGCTGCTGCCGCCAGAAATGCCAAAAGGATAGCTGCCGTAGAATTGATGGTCATGGAAATAGAGACCTCTCCTAAAGGGATATCTTTCATGAGGACTTCCATATCCGCCAAGGTACAAATGGGAACGCCTACTCGTCCCACTTCACCAGAAGCCATGGAATGATCTGAATCATAGCCGGTTTGGGTAGGCAGGTCAAAGGCTACAGAAAGCCCCATAACACCCTGATCTAACAAATAACGGTAGCGTTTATTGCTTTCTTCTGCCGAGGCGAATCCTGCATACTGACGCATTGTCCAGAGTTTGCCTTTGTACATTTCAGGATAAATCCCATTGGTAAAGGGGTATTCACCGGGTTGGCTATCCGTACCGTAAAAGGTTTTCAGTGGTAGGTTTGAGTTGGATTTCTTCAAATTATTAAGAAAGTGCCTGAGTTCATAGTACCTAAGTTCCCGAGTTGTTAAGATTTAATACTGGAGGTTAATCCTTTTCGCATTCGTTCAATTTAATGAGAATCTTCATAAAAATGGTTAAAAATATTAGGGTCAGTTAGATTAATACTCTTACATATTTCTAATTGAGTCTGTAGTTTGAACAAAGAACTAATGCTAATTCTGAGAAAGCGAATAAACTCTTTGGGAAGTCTTCTGCCAAATCCCTCTGCAATATTAGATGGAATTGAAACAGCTGATCTTCTGAATTGGGATGTCAACCCAAATTTTTCAATTTCCGGAAAATTTTGTGTCAATTTATAAATATCTGCAACAAATTTTATACTTTTTTGCCAAACCGTTAACTCTCTATACCTATTTACTGATGACATGATGACCTCTTATATTATTGACGAAAATTAATTATTACTAGCTTAGGAACTCTGAACTTAGGAACACAGGAACTTTATTACTTCCTTACTTTGCTTTTTTGCAACTTTGTGACCCTGTAACTTAGCTTATCCCCCTTTCTTTTTTTATCTGCTGATAGGCATCATTCACCGATTTAAATTTTTCTTCTGCCATTTTCTGGAATTCCTCTCCCAGATGGTGAACCTTGTCAGGATGAAATTTACTTGCCATTTTGCGAAAGGCTTTCTTTACTTCGGTATCCGTGGCATCGGGAGTGATTTCAAGTATCTTATAAGAAGCGGAGGTATTTTTGTAAAACATGGCTTGTATAGATTCAAAATCACTGGTAGATATTCCCAAATAATTTGCAATGGTGTGAATGACTTTTACTTCCAGAGGATGCACATGACCGTCAGCTTGTGAGAGTCCAAACAGAACATGAAGCATTTGAAGCCGGGCAGGGTGATCCATATTAGCTTTTATTTGCAAGCAGACATCCTGAAGGGGGAAGTCTTGTTTCAGGATCTCCTGAAAAAGGCGGATTCGATCCTGGGCATAATTTTTACCAAATTGCTGAATGAAGAATTTTTTCACAAAATCTAATTCAGATTTTTTCAGTTCCCCATCTGCTTTCATAACAGCAGCAAAAAGGATCAAAAGGGCAGATCCAAAATCTCCACCTTGTGTAGATGCGCCCCCGGAATAACCCTGATAATTACTGCGAAATCCTGAATTATTTGCTGACATGGATCCCAGTGCATAACCCATTATTCCTCCAATGGGGCCAAACATTGCCCAACCCATTCCGCCCCAAAGCCATTTTGTCCAGCCAGCCATTAGTTATTTATCTCCATAATTAGTTCTCCCTTTTCAACTTTATCACCTGCTTTAATATAAATTTTACCAACTACACCGCTAATGGGTGAGTCAATTTCATTCTCCATTTTCATGGCTTCCAGAATTAAAAGCCCTTGACCGTTTTCAACCCTGTCACCTGGTTTAACAAACAATCGGCTCACCAATCCGGGGATAAGAGCATGGATTTCTCCTGCATGGCTGGAGGTGTTGCCCTGCATTCCAAATTTTTCCAGTAGAACATCCACTTCATCTTGAACCTGAACCAAATATGTGTGATGATCCACTGTGACGTCATATCCATCTATTTGTTTATTAATGGTGAGGATATGAGATTTGCCATTTAATAACAGGGAGTAGGCATTAATGCTGAGCTGAATGCAGTCAATTTCAACATTATCATTATTATTAATTAGGTGTTGATTGATAGAATCAGAAAATTTCATTTCTAAAGATATATTTTCAATAATCGTGTTGAATTTCATCGCAATTCGTCTTTTCTGCCAGCTGATGCCCAGCTAGTTTTCTGTTGATGATTTCCACGGGGGATTAATTCTGGTTTTAATTGATGATGCGATTGAATGGCTCCGATACGAGCAGCTAAAATATGCTCTTCATTTTGAATTGGCACCTCTTTCTGCAGTTCATTTTTAATGGTATCCAATGTGTGAGTGGAATATTTGCCTTCCTGAAAAGATTTGTGTTGGAAGATCATAAGGCAAAATGGAATACTGGTTTCTATCCCAGCAATGTTGAATTCTCCCAATGCCCGAATCATTCGCTGTAAAGATGTTTGCCTGTCATTTCCCCAAGTAATGAGTTTGCCCAGGAGGGGGTCATAATAGGGAGTAATTTCCTGTCCCACCCGAATACCTTCATCCATTCGAACACCTAAGCCATGGGGAAAGGTCACTTCTGTAATTTTCCCGGTGGAGGGTGCAAAATTATTAAATCCATTTTCGGCATATATTCTGCATTCTATGGCATGTCCCGATGGAGTTACATCTTTTTGAGTGAATGATAATTTTTCTCCGGCAGCCACACAGATTTGTTCTTTAACCAAATCTATTCCTGTGACCATTTCTGTGATAGGGTGTTCAACCTGCAGGCGGGTATTCATTTCAAGAAAGTAGAAATTGTTATATTTATCTACTAAGAATTCAACTGTACCTGCACCCAAGTACTTACAAGATTTTGTAATGTCAACTGCTATTTTCGACAATTCTTTTCTCAGTTTATCATCAATAAATGGAGAAGGTGTTTCTTCAATAATTTTCTGGTAGCGCCGCTGTATTGAACATTCCCGTTCGCCCAGACTTACCACATTCCTGTGGTTATCAGCAAATACCTGAATTTCAATATGATGGGGCTCTTCCAAATATTTTTCTATGTAAATCCGGTCATCAGCAAAGGCTTTTTTTGCCTCGGACCTTGCCTGCTCCATGGCATTTTCCAATTCATTTTCCATCCGGATGATACGCATCCCTTTTCCGCCACCGCCACCTGCTGCTTTGATGAGAATGGGATACCCGATTTTATCAGCAGTTTCTCCTGCATCTTTAATTGATGTAATTGGTTCAGTTGTTCCTGGTACAACCGGCGCTCCAGTTTTTAGGACTAATTTCCTAGCAGCCATTTTATCACCCATTGTCATGATAGTCTTGGTTGATGGTCCTATCCAAGCGGTACCAGTTTTCTGCACAGCTTCTGCAAAATTGCAGTTTTCAGATAGAAAACCATAGCCGGGATGAACTGCATCCGCATCGCACATTTGAATAATTTCGAGAATTTTCTGTACATTCAAGTATGACTCGGATGAGGGGGCAGAACCCACACAATATGCTTCATCAGCAATGAGAACATGAGGTGAAGTACGGTCGGGTTCAGAATAAATGGCAACTGTTTGTATACCCATTTCCCGGCAGGTGCGGATGATACGCACGGCAATTTCACCACGATTGGCTATTAAAATCTTGCAAAACATAGGGCTGAAAATTACTGAAATATCCTATTCATTCTTTAGGAAAATGACAATAATCTAAGCAATAGATTTATATATCAATAATAATCAGGACACCTGTTTTTTAATAATACCGTTTTATTAACGTTGATAATCCAAATTAAATTTAACATCATGAAATCCAACCCTAGTATTTAAATAATGAGCCGGTATTCATATTTATTTCTTCTGATTTTCGCAACAGCCCCTCTTTTTTCCAATTTTGAAGAAGTTGGTGTTATTGATGAATTAGAAGGAAATGTAACCATTAAGCCTGCTCAAATAGATCTTATTCCCGGCATTGCCATTGCCGGACGATCGCTTTATAATGGAGATATTATTCATTCCGGTGAAAATGGGAAAGTAAAATTTTCAATTAGGGGAAATGATAATCACATTACCATGTTTGGAACCACTGAATTACAGATCAATGGAGGGGAAGCATTTTCCCAACTGGAATTGAATTATGGAAAAATATTTACTCAGTTTTCAAATGATCCCAACAGCAGTTGTACAATAACCACCAATTCTTCCCGGATATATCAAAAGGAGGGAAAATTGTGGATTTCCCGGAATTTCACAAATGAAGACCATATTTTTGCTATAATGGGCAATGCGCAAATTTCAAATTCATTCACAAATGCAGAAATAAAAATAGAAATGGGAGAAATGGTTATTTCAAATACGGATATTTTAGGGGGTAAAATAGAAATTACTGAGGAGATGCTGCCTCCTGAAATATTCAAGCAATATCAAATGAACCGCGAAGAAGAAAAGGAAGATATTGTATTCACGGTTATGAATTATTTTTCAGAAGACTCTTTAATAATTAGCACATTTCAATCTGTAGAAGAAAAACAAAGACGATTCAATTTTGCCCTGGAAGCCGGTGTGGTAAGTTTAGAAAAGAACTCGTACACCAAAGCATCCCTGCTGCCAATGTATAATGGAGACCGCCTGCAGTTCGGGTATAATTTGGCAGGATTTATAGGGATGTCAGATTCAGCAGCAAACCTGAATTCGTTTTCTACTTTGGCTCAATTATTAGCGCCATTAACCTTTAATTATCAGTCAAAAAATGGAGATTATAATTTAAAACTTGGTCATATCAAAAATCTCACCTTTGGTTATGGGATGCTCCTTAAGCGCTACACCAACACTATTAGTTATCCTATCAAACAGGATGGGGGTATGCTCTTTTATTTTCAGTCCGATGCCGGCAATTATACCTGTCAACTATTTGCCTCCAGTATTGGAGAATTAGCCAATAGCGGTGGACTTGTGGGTGTCTATGGTACAGCTGCTAAATTGCCCTTCAGGATAGGGATTGGAATTGTTAAGGATCTGAATCAATTTTCTTCCGTTTCAGATAGTATTTGGAATGGGGTTACTCCACGAAAGAGGTCAATTAATGGGTATCAGGTTGATTTTACCTATGAATTGAAAAGTGATCTGCGAAATGATACCTACCTGTTTGGTGAATTTACGGCTTTAAATTATCCCAAAGACCTCCGCTATATTCGAAGCGAACCAGCCAATGGGGATACCACAAAGCAGGGTTTTGAGCGGAAAAGTTCATTCGGAATCCTAGGACCGGGGATCTGGTGGAAAATAGGGCACCACCGAGATATTAAAATTGCATTTACTTATTCATCATCTTTGCATATTGTTCCTTTTTTTGGGGAGACATACAATTTGGAACGAGTCCATTATGTGCCTAAAACCGTATTGGACAGTTTAGAAAATTATGAACTTTATAGTACGGATGATAAATGGAATGAAATGATAACCGAGAACCATATTGATTCAGATTCCACGGCTTATTATCTTCCCAAGGATGTATATGCTCTCCTGGAACCTACCAAAAATGTGCACAATAAAATAGGTTTTTCTGCAGAGTACAAGTATCATTTTCGAAATTATTACAATTATTCATTTGATCTATCTATTTTTAAAGAAACAGGAGTCATTGAATCCCCTGCCACTTATTATTCCCTGGGAATGGATTTTTTTATACATGAGGGCTTAATACAGGGTATTTCTGAATTTGGATTGTATTTTAATCAATATTTTACATCTGAATTATTTAACAGCTCCACTTATAATGAAAATATGGTACTGGGGGCCAGTGTGGGAATTAAACTCTTGGAAAATGTATCTCTCCGGATGTACCGTCATGATGTATTTTATGACCGTAATTTGGATGGAGAAGTTAATCTTAACAGTACCATGGGAGTAGGATTGGTGGCAAAATTTTAATGAATATGGGATTCAAATCATTTGCGTCAATTTTAGGCGGCATGAGCCTCATTGGATTCTCAGTTGGCTTTCTCATTGGATATTATATTTCAGGGGAATTACAGACATCCTTATGGATGTATTTGTCAGCACCTTGTTTAGGATTGGGCAGTGGGTTGGTTATTTATGGTACACTTTATGGAAGAAATGTAAATTAGACCTATGGCTGATGAAAAAATAGAAAATGGACAGGAATCAGAAGAAGTTAAACCACTCTCTCTTTTTGATGAGAAAATGAAGGGGCTTTTGGACGAACTGGATGAGCACTTAGAACAGATCGGTAGTGACTTTGGCCCCATCCTGATGGAAGAATTACAAAATAGGCTGGAACGTATTGTAAAGAATTTTAACGAGGAAGTCCATACCTTATTTTCAGAATCATTTAAAAAATGGAAAGTGACAGATACTCAATTACGGGAATTTGTCAGCAACGATATAAAACCTCCCCTAAAGAAAACAATGAAAAAGAAGAAAAAAGACAAATCTACTCCCGAGTTTATTAAAGATGTAGAATTTGGCCCTGTGAGACCGAAATAAGTTTCTTATTTTATTTTAAAAACACCCTAAATTTTCCATCCCAGTTTTCATAGTTTTTAGTAAAATTGGGCCCTTAGCTCAGCTGGTTAGAGCAGTAGACTCATAATCTATTGGTCCGGGGTTCGAGTCCCTGAGGGCCCACACCAAAACCCTTCGATAAACCGAGGGGTTTTTAGTATTCAGCAATGTTCAGATATAGTCAGATATATGGCTATTGTGGACAAAATAACTGTGGATACGTTTACCAAAAACCACAAAACCTTTGCTGATTATGATTCCGAAAGCACCTAAGAGCGAGTTGCCGTATAACCCCATAGATGATTGATATCGGGATTGCATCTTTTTTTATATAAAACCCTAATTCTATAATTTTTTTGATTGGGTTTTGTGATTATAGCTAATATACATTCTACAAGGGTTGATTAAATCAACACAAAGACACGTGCAAAGAAAGGGTGGCTTCGGCTGCCCTTTTTTATTTATTTAGCAAAAAACCTCTTTATTGTGATCGTGATGCTCCTCACAATAGTTTTGTGTTAAACTTTCTATTATTGGTTAAGGGTAAAAAAAATAGATGAGGTTGACTATTTAATTGCGAATCCTGGTTTCCTCCAGAATGTAAGCAATAAAATCCTACTCATCTAATTGAATAGGGGGCAGTTTCTCGGCTGCCCCTTTTTTATTATGTGTGATTAATAACACTTTGCCCTGGTATATTTTTAAACGTAATTTATTATGTCGGACAAAGAAACAAAGAGACCCACTAGTTACACTGTCAGACAATAAAGGCCCAACTTAGTTGATGGGCTTTTTCAATTCTTAGACAATACCTTTTCCAGCACATCACAGACAGCATCAAAATATAAATTAAACAAACCGCATGGTTAGTAATTAGTGGGACTTACACCACTTTATGTATGTCAGGGAAATAATTTGTATAATTGTAAAATAGTATTAGGTGGTATTGTAGAAACCAACCATTTTAACTGTGGTAGTTGGAGTGCTTTTTACCTGAATTGGGGTTGCAAATCTTAGGACAAATCTCGGGACTTGGAACAACGATGTTGATGGTGAAGGAACAATAATTATCAAGTATAAGGGGTCATAAAGTGAGAGCTGAATGGCCCCTTGTCTATTTAATATGGTTTAATACTACACACGGTTGCTACTTAGATGACTTGGGATGAGCCGTGTGTAAGCCCTCGGGAAACTGGGGGCTATTTTTTACCCCCAAACATTTTGTGCAATGACAGTAAAGAGAAATCCTCTTATAAATTATCTAAATAATCCATAAGATCCACCACTCGGTTTGAATATCCCCATTCATTATCATACCAGTTCAGTACGCGTAAAAATTTACCGCCGATAACCCGGGTGCAGTCTGAGTCATAAATAGACGAACTGGAATTTCCAATAATATCGCTGGACACAATGGGAGAAGTTGAATATTCCAATATATTTTTCATTCTATCCGATTGAGATGCTTCCAAAACAGCTTCATTTACATCCTCTACACTGACAGTTTTCTCCAGCTCAACAAATAAATCTACCACGGAGCCATCAGGAACGGGAACACGGGAAGCGATACCATCTAATTTTCCATCCAATTCCGGCAGGACTTTACCCACCGCACGGGCAGCCCCAGTTGAAGTGGGAATGATATTCTCGGCAGCGGCTCTTGAACGTCTCCAATCCTTGTGGGGGACATCTGCAAGCCTCTGATCATTTGTATAGGCATGAACGGTATTAATGACCCCTTGAACAATGCCAAAATTTTCATAAATAACCTTTGCCATTGGGGCAAGGCAGTTGGTGGTGCAGCTGGCATTTGATAAAATATTATGCGTTTCTTTAATGCCCGTCTCGTTTACACCCAGCACCACAGTATAATCAATTTCATCTTTAGCAGGAACGGTAAGGATAACTTTTTTTCCACCGGCAGTTATATGTTTTTCAAGCTGAGATTTTGTACGAAATACTCCCGTTGCTTCAATAACAATATCAATTTCCAAATTTTTCCAGGGTAACAGGGCGGGGTCTTTTTCACTTAGTAATTTCACCTTTTGACCAGCAGTAATCAGATATCCATTTTCAAAATGAACCTCTCCATCAAAACGTCCCATTACAGTATCGTATTTTAATAAATATGCGAGAGCCCCGGGCTCACTTAAATCGTTTATTGCTACAATTTCATGAATATTATTTTCTGCTAAAATTCGATATACAGTCCTGCCTATTCTCCCAAATCCGTTAATTGCAATTCTCATATTTAAAATCCTTAATATTTCATATTTTCATAGGCGGAAATAACATCCAGAATTCTGGCAGCCTGATTAAATCCATTATCGTACCAGATGAGCATTTTCATCATTTTTTCACCGATTTTCAGTATTCCCATTGAATCAAATACTACAGATTGAGGTTTTCCAATGACATCAGAAGATACAATAGGATCATCAACAACTGTCACCAAATTTGGATTATCCTGTTCAGCTTTCCTCATGGCTTCTACAACCGCCTGTGTGGTAACTCCTTCATTTTGAAAAATACAGGTTAAATCTAAAAGCGACCCAAATTGTACCGGTACATTCAGGGATGACCCCATTAATCTATCTTTAAGTTTGGGAATTATCTTGGATACCCAATAGGCTGATTTATTTTGATTTGGAATTATATTTTCCGCTGCAGACCGGCTTCTTCTAAACCCCTTTCCGGCAAAGTCATGTGCCGGCTGGTCTCCTGTGTAAGAATGAATTGTTGTCATTGAAGCATAATCAATGCCAAAGGCATCATTCAGGATTTTTATACTTAATCCCAATGTGTTCGTAGTTGATGATCCCGCTGAAATTAATGAATCAGATTGATTGATAACCTGTTCATTCACTCCAACAATAACCATTCTGTCTAAATCCTCTTCAGGCAGGGAGGTGAGAACTACTTTGTCTGCACCGGAATCGATATGTTTTTGTAATTGCTCCCGTTCTAAATATTTTCCGGTTGCATCGATTACCCAATCAACTTCTAAAGCATCCCAGGGGATGTCGCCGGGGGCCGTTCCATGGACAAATCGGGTTTTATTCCCTCCTGAGATGAAATAATTATTTTCTAACTCAACCTCACAACTATCCCGAATTTCGTTTTTCAATAAATAATGTAAAATATCAGGTGAGCCAATATCACTGATCGCATTTACAACAAATTTTTGTTTTTTAGATGCCAAACTGTAAACGTATCTGCCAATATGCCCGAATCCCATTATGCCTAAACGAATTCTATTATTATCCACTTATCTTCCCTTTTATAATTGCACTAGACTGATTTACAAATCTCAGGAGTTGCCCATTAATAATTGGGATCAAATTTAGGAAATTTATAATTCACTCTGAATTTATAGTTATAATTCTCACCCCTAATTTAAAATTATTTAAGGAATACAATTTAACAATCATTCAAAAATTTATATGAAAAATTGCCGGATTATTGTTTAAATAATGTTATGTTACACCCATCGCCAGGTACTACTGAGTGGCAGTTAGTCTCCTATACCGTCTTTGAAGACTGACTAAAAGCGCGGGGTTATTGAATAACCGTCGACTCCTCTTAGTATGTGACGGTCTGGTGGTTTAAGCAGCCCCCTGTTATGCAGGGGGTTGCTAATTTATATGAAATTAACTCAATTATCTAAAGCAAAAACCCTACAATCCACCCTTCAATTGTAAGGGATATCTTACAAAATTAATTATATTCTTACGATGGTTCTTTATAGTAATTTACTGTATCCAAATTAATAACGAAAGGGAGTCGCATGAAATATCCAGTTGACACAATAGTAATGATAAATAACCGTGAATGGAGAGTAGCTGAATACCGTATGGGCAGAGGGAGAGAGTGGGTATATACTCTTGCCAATGAACTTACCGATGGAAGCTTTGATACTATGCGTCTAAATGAACTGGCTATTGGAAAAATATTAGTTGAAGATCCTCAAGGGGATTTGTCCTTTACTGCTCCAGCGGAAAGTTTTGCTTAATTAAAAATCGAAAGGTTAATCTGACTTTTCTGTGGATTCTAAAATATCCACTTCATGCGTTCTATAGTAGTTAATCTTACCTGACTCATTTGTAGTTTTATACCGAGTGGGAAAGAAACATATTTCCTCTAAAGTAACAATTTCATCACTTGCTTTTACCTTAAATTTTGTCCCAATGGATATTTGTGTTAGAATGTCCATAATATTATCCTGAATTTTTCATTCTTTTTTTAATTTACTAAATTCTTTCGGCCACTATCGCCCCTAAATGAGCCCCATAAAATAATAATCCTACTGAAAAGGAGTGTAGTAAAAGGTAAATATTTTTTTTCATTCCGCTAAATCGAATATCCACATCATATTTTACACGTATTCCAAATAATATACAAAGAATTATCGTTGCTGATAATTGTAATAAACCATGGTGAAAATGGGGCAAATCAGAAATAGATCCCATTTCAAAAAAGGCGATCATACCACTGATTATTGCAAAGATACTGGATACAAGACCCATTAACATGGAATAAAATCCTGCTGCTTCCAGATCATCTTTTTCCAGGATATATGCCAGGATGTCAAATAATAATCCGGTGGAAAAAAGGGCAATAGGGAAATGTACTAATAATGGATGAATTTCAGTAATTGACCAGGGCATTGATATTACCATTATTCTTTGGGCCGGACAGTTTGAGGTTCATTGGTGCCGCGATGGCAGGTCCAGCAGGATATCTGGGTTATTTCCCCATGCATATGCAGAGAATCTCCCAGCAATGCAAAAAAACTCTTATTTAAATCCATCTGCATGCGCATCATTTCACGGGCAATTTTTTTATGATCAGTATCAATTGATTTATCATTCAGGTCATGGCAGTATTTACATTTAACCCCCAGGTCTTTGGATACTGTTTTCATATATTTCTTCAAATTCCGCTCAGATTCAAATTCCAGAACCTGCAGGTTATTGGATTTATCCTGCATGATACCAAGTGATACCACAATTGGAAATATTATTAATAATTGAATTATATTTCTCATTTTTTTATTACTAAAACCAGAAATGGGTTTGGATTAAATATTCAGGGTCAGTTGTAGCAGCATTATCCAGATCAACTTGATTCATTCTCATCTGAATTTTAATTTCCATAATATTTAAAGGGTAAATTTCTGCACCAAATGTATAGCGGGATATTGAACCGGTCTGCCAGTCTGTTTTGGGGTCAAAAAAATCATATTTACCAATCAGATGAACTCCCTGGATTATCTCCCAGGCGATTTCATCATAGAGCGCCAGAGAGGTATTGCCGTTAATCCAGTTTTTTGCCTGGTCCGCCTCAAATGTCCAAGTGAAGTTGGCATAGGATATACCACCTGAAACTCCCAGCATGTTGAAATTATCTTCCTGCATATAGCTGAAGCCGCCCATATAGGCAATATTATCATTAATGCTGCCGGTATAATTGAACTGGGTGGTTAGATTATTTAATTCCTCACTATTATTAATAATTGAGGTGCTGATACTGCTGGTCCATTGCAAACCCCCAAACATTGGTACTCCTAATTCCAGGATTGCCGGGGGATCAAGGTAAGGCCCAAAGATCAAGCCTTCTTTTTCCAAACCCAAAATTGTACGGCTGAAATTACCGCCTCTTATAAATGAGGTATGGTCATCCACCCGGAGTCCGTAATTGGGGAGCGTACGGCCAACCCTCACCCAGGCATTTTGCGGTAGATTTCTCAGCAATGCCCAATATTCGGTACTTAATGTACTCTTTCCCCTCACACCAATCTTGGTAAAAATTCCGGCACTGTTGTTTAATTTAAGGTGAAAATAAATATCAGCCTGCATGGGAAAAAAGGCGGATTTCCTGGTTGAATCTGTTTCGTTATATTGGACGCCCTGAAGGCGGAAGTCACCACCAATTTGCAGATGATCACTGATATAGCCATCCCAGTCTTCATTACCTTTATCCAGCCAGCGTTCCAAGGGTAATTCCTCCAGGGCCACCACATTGGAGCCGTAATCATTCCGCAGTCCGCTGCCGGTGGGATTAACATGGCAGGCGATACAGGAAGAGCCATTCTGAACCGCAAAACGGGGGAGGGCGAAGGAAAGACTCAGGCTGAGAGAAAGGAAAAGCAGTATCTTCACTAATTATCCAATGGTTCTTCTAAGGCTCCCTCATCTATCCAAGTTTCAATTAAATCAATTTGGGATGCAGTTAAATTACTGTTCCCG
>SCKP01000029.1 GCA_004124405.1 Fidelibacterota bacterium
AACAAACATCATAATCCCTTTTACAATGGAATTAAATCTACACTGTTATTTATTTTTCCCTTTTTAAATGATTCGTTTGATTTAATTATATCTTCATCCGAAGAAGTAACTAAGAGAATGGCATCCGCATTTAGAGTTGATACAAATAAAATTATTGAAACGGGATATCCCCGAATGGATAAAATTTTGGCTCCCAAAGAAGACCAATTGAATTTTATTAACATAAGGCAAGATTGGAGTAAATTTGCTAAAATTGTACTCTATGCCCCTACCCACAGGAAAGAGGGTCACGGAGGTGCCAGCTTATTTGATTCCATGGACTTTCACCAATTCAATGAAATTTTATCTCAAAATAATGTTGCTATGTTCATAAAAATGCATTACCATCATGAATTAAATAACAATTATTTAGTAAATAAATCTTTTTCCAATATTATTTATTTGGAAGAGAGTGATGTACAAGATATAAATAATATTTTACCTCTCGTAGATGTTTTAATTACAGATTATTCAAGTGTATTACTGGATTATTTAATTTTAGATAAACCAATAATACCAACTTCATTTGATCTTGAAGACTATATAAAAATCGATAGAGAATTATATGAAGATTATTCCGAAACCGTTTTGGGTACTAATTGTACCAATTGGGACCAGGTTCAAAATAGGTTACAGGATATTTTTTCGGGTAATGATTTAAGTATCTCTTTCAGAAAGGAAATGTCAACGAGATATTTCAAATATTCGGATACTGACAATTGTAAAAGAATTATTAATGCAGTAACCAATCAATTAAAAACATAGTCATGAATACCAATACCAAAATCGCCAAAGAAACGGCTATTTCCTTCACAGGTATGGGATTGGGACAGATTTTCCGTTACTTATTTACTACCCTGCTGGCACGCTGGGCAGGAGTAGAATTACTTGGAATTTACTCAATTGCAAACGCCGTTACTCGTATTTCAGAGGTGATTGGAAAGCTTGGACTTGACCAGGGAATTCTGAGAAAAGTAAGCCGGGAAGAAAATCACGAGAACAAACAAACAGCTATCCTGTCTGCCCTTAAAATGGGATTGATCTCAGGGTTAATTTTTATGCTGATACAAATTGCCCTTGCTGGTTATTTAGCAGAAAATATTTTTAACCAGTCCTCTCTGCTTACAAAGGTTATTACCATACATGCCTTGTCTCTACCCTTTTACATAATTATTCATATTTCTGCATTTTCTACCCAAGCCTATAAATTACTTAAGTATAAAATTGTAGTAACCGAAATTCAAAATCCTCTCATTTTACTCCTAGCAATGATTGTCTGTTATTTTTTCTACTCTGCAGAATCAGCTATTATTATTCCTGTTGTGCTTTCTGCTGTTCTAGGGTGTATCACAATAACGATATTTTTGAAAAAAGTTTCAGGGATTAATATTCTATCTGTGAAAAAGGGAATGTTTAACCGAGATTTATTAAATTATTCTCTGCCCATTATGTTCATGTCGATTCTGGGCACTGTACTTCATTGGACAGACGTAATCATGCTGGGCTATTTTACGGACCCCGCAACCGTTGGATTATATCACCCCGCAGCCAGGACTGCTGGAATTGTCCGAATAGTTCTGTTGTCGTTTGCTGGTATTTATGGACCTCTCATGGCTGAAATGTATGCCAAAAAACAGACCTTAGAAATGAATCATCTTTTTAAATTGGTCACCCGTTGGATCACCACCTTTTCCCTGCCATTTGCAATTCTGATTCTACTTTTCCCTAAAAAAATAATGCTGATTTTTGGAAGTGAATATTTACCGGGATACCCAATATTGATGCTGTTGGTCACTGCAGCTTTTATACAGGCAGTCTTTGGTATTGGAGGAACCACGCTTAACATGACGGGATTTCCCAAAATTAACTTAATGAACACCTTTATTGCCTGTGGCTTTAACATCGGATTAAATTTCTACTTAATTCCCACAATGGGTGGGAAGGGAGCAGCTATAGCCACCCTGATAACTTTGTCATTCATAGCCTTTATACGAATTATACAAAATTGGAAACTGCTCCAGCTTACACCATGGAGTCCTAAACTCATAAAACCAATTTTAGCTGGAATAATGGCCTTTGGTGCAGGATATTACATTAAAGTATTGATTATGCCATTTCATACCATCATAACCTTAATGAGTGGTGGTTTTATTATCGTCATTGTTTTTTTTACCACACTCTGGCTGCTTGGATTAGATGAAGATGACTCCGGTTTATTGGCGGGTGTTCAAATTATCTTGGGCAATTTCAAATCTACACCAAATAATAAAAATGAAAATAGTAACTAAATACAAATTTCATTTCATTTCAATGGGCATCATTGCCTTGGCAGTAGGAATTCTATTTAATAAACCACTTACAGGGGAGTTCACATTTACGGGCGCAGATTCACTCTCTCCAAGTGCTATACATCAGGGAATAGAATCTGCTGAAAAAGAATTTGGAGAATATCCTCTCTGGCTCCCCTGGGTGTTTAGCGGATTACCATCTATCCATTCATTCCAGAATATATCAGATTTCTATTTTCCAAATGCAATTATTAATTGTCTGAAATGGATGGGGTTTCCGGGGTTTTGGAATTACATCTTCCATTTTATTCTGGCAGGAATGGGGGTCATTGCACTTCTCACTCAATTGGGAACAAACCGGCTCAGCGCACTTTTTGGCGGACTGTCATTTGCGCTCATGCCCTATCTCATCACCATGGTAGTGCACGGTCACGGCAGCCAGATGATGACAACAGCATGGCTCCCCTGGGTAATCTGGGCTATCCTGCGAATATATGATAAAACCAATTTGACCAATTTGGGCATTCTGGGAATAATGGTTGGGTTGCAGCTTCAGCGAGCTCATGTCCAGATTGCCTATTATACCTGGTTGGCAGGGGGATTACTCATTCTCATGCTTTTATTAAATATTTACAAGTCAATAACCAACAAACCTAAGTGGATTCTCTTTACTGCTTTGGGACTCATCTTGGGTTTATGCATGGCTATGTGGATATATCTACCGGCATTGAACTACGCACCATATTCCATCAGGGGCGCTGGAGGTGGGGGTGGTACTGGATTTGAATATGCCACAGCCTGGTCGTTTTCATTTGGTGAAATGGCCACCTTCTTTATTCCTTCTTTTTATGGATTCGGCGGCGCAACTTATTGGGGCAATATGCCTTTTACTGATTATCCCAATTATATGGGGATTCTTGTCATTACTTTAGCCATAATTGGACTTCTATTTTCCGAAAAGAAAATTAAATATTTCTTTGGATTAACAGCGCTATTGGCTCTGCTTATTTCCTTTGGGAAAAACCTTTTTCTTTACCAGATATTTTATGATTATCTCCCCTATTTCAATAAATTTCGGGTGCCGGCCATGTTTCTCATCCTCACCCAATTTTCCGTTGCTGTATTAGCGGGGTTAGGTCTGGATGTCTCTACAAAATTGATTGCTGAAAATAAAAATAATGAAGCGGTGAAGAAACTGCTGCTTGTGGGTGGGGGAGTTTTGCTGATTACACTTGGATTGAAATTTATGTTAGGCAGCCAACCTGATTTCGGTTCTCGAAGTCACCCGGTGCTCAACAGCCTTCGAATGGATATGATCAATAGCGATATGATGGCCTCAATAGTATTTCTTCTCCTAGGTGCGGGCACATTTTATATCACCCGTATGGGTTGGATTGGGCACAAAATATCAATGAGTATTATTATTGGGCTGTCAATGATAGACTTAGCATTGGTAGATCATCAAATTATAGCGCCGGACAAAGATAGTTACCGCCAATCAACCATGACCAAAAGATCGGTGAAATCCACCTATCTCAGTGAAGATGAGGTAATTCGATTTCTAAAAAAGGATACTTCCCAATTTAGAATATTACCTCTGGGGAGTTTGGCAAATGAAAACAGATGGTCAGCTTTTCAGATTGAAAGCATTATGGGCTACCATCCGGCAAAAATATATCGTTATAATAAGCTGAAGGATGAAGTGGGTTGGAATTCCCTGGGAGTCCTGCAGATGCTCAATGTAAAGTATGTAATCATAATGGAAGAGCTGCCGCATCCTGCATTTGAATTAGTCTTCACTGGGAAATTATTTCATCAAGGCAAATACCAAAAAACAAATGTGTATCAATTTAAAGACGCCCTTCCCCGGGTAATATTTCCACAAGAATTAAAAAATATTCCAGAATTAGAAAATCAGCTAAATGCACTTCGTCAGCAAGATTTTAATCCCTTACAAACCGCTATTGTTGAAAGTGAAATCAGCGGTATAGAATATAATCCAGAAGCAAAAGTAGAAATTACCCATTGGTCACCCAATAAAATTGAAATTGATGCAAATGTGCCTACGAATCAGTTTTTAGTGTTAAGTGAAATTTATTATCCTGAGGGCTGGGAAATTACCAGTCATCCAGATTGGCAAATACATCCGGTGAATACCATTTTGCGGGGATTTCAAATTCCAGCTGGTGAACATCATATTGTCATGGAGTTTATCCCCAATGATGTCCGCTATGGCACCTTTTTAACGTGGGGCTCTACAGCCATATTAATTTTATTCATTCTGGCAGGGATAATAAGTAAACGAAAAATAAATGAAAGCATCGCAGAAACCATTTAACATCAAACTCAGCCTGTTTATTTTGGCTATGTCCATTATTGTCATGATATTCTGGGTAAACCGCATCATGATTAATCAATTGCGTAACGAAGCACGTGTACAAGCAGAGATTCTTGCTAAATCATACTCTGATGCTATTAACAGCAGCAATCAGGAGGACATTCGCTTTGTTATGGATATTCTGCTTCCCTCCATGAATTTCCCCATTCTCATTACCTCAAAAGATGAAATATCCGCTGGACTGAACCTGGGGATTTCTGCCAAAGAGGGAAGCGCTGATTATAATTCCAAAGCTTGGACAATGGTGAAAAAAATGGACCAGACCTTTCCGCCCTTAGACCTGGTTTGGAATGATGTGAAATGGGGTGAAATTCATTATTCCGATTCCCAGGTTGTAACCCGTCTGCGCTGGATGCCCTATTTAGAGGTCGGTTTCGGAATTGTATTCATTCTCATTACCCTTTGGGGAATGCAGCTTATTCGCAGAAGTGAGAAGAATTTAATATACGCTGGAATGGCGAGAGAGACCGCCCATCAATTGGGAACACCGGTTTCATCACTTATGGGTTGGGTGAAACTCCTTCGGGAAGAAAAAGAAGATCAGACCACATTACTTAATTCTATGGATCAAGATATTTTGCGTCTATCTGAAATTTCTGAGCGATTTTCCAAGATTGGGTCCCAACCAAAACTGAAAGAAATTGTCGTATCTGAATTGATTTCTGAGGTGAATGAGTATATGAAAAATCGTCTCCCCAAACAATCGGGAGTTGAAATAAACTTTACCGGTAATAGTAATATCACTATTCAAGGCGACTGGGTACTGCTTAGATGGGCAGTAGAGAACCTCATGAAAAATGCAATAGATGCTATGGGAACAAAAAATGGGGTCATTTCAATTGATCTTACCCAAACTGAAGCTGGGATTCAGTTGGATGTGAGTGATACTGGTAAGGGTATTTCACGAGGGGACTGGAAGAATATCTTTCGCCCTGGGCACAGCAGTAAACCTCGAGGCTGGGGATTGGGTTTAAGCCTCACCCAACGTATAATTGAAGAAATTCATGGCGGCAGTATTAAAGTTCTCCAGTCAAAACCGGGGAAGACCATTTTTAGGTTATATTTTCCATAAACTGTAGGGGCAAGGTTTACTTGCCCGGGAATTCTGTGGGCGTGTTTTAAATCCGTCCCCTACAATTAATATTATAAGCTGTGACGACCCATTTGTCTGTCCGACATTTGACTTTTAAACTACAGATGGTTGACATATGACCATTAATTTTAATAATACAAATAAAACGATTCTTTTATTATATCTGGAACTACACTTAAATTTCCCGCCTGTCTTTTATATAAGGAATTAGAATTATGGCAAAAATATGTGAAATCTGCGGAAAGAAACCCATTGTGGGGAATAATGTGAGTCACTCACATCATAAAACCCGTCGGCGATGGTTACCCAACCTGCAGCGAGTTCGGGCAATGATTGACGGCACAAAAAAACGGATTAAAGTATGCACCAACTGTTTAAAATCTGGAAAGGTATTGAAAGCTATTTAGACGCAGATACAACTCAACAAAATAAAAACCTCCTCCCCTTGACAAGTTCAGGAAACGGAGGTTTTTTTGTTTGATGAAATTTATTTAGATACAGTCACTGTGTCTCTACTGAATTACAATTAAATAAAAAGCCTCTCGGATCCGAGAGGCTTTTATTGGTATCTAACAATTATTGAGGAGGGAGTAAGCTCCTCACTCCGTTTTGGAGTCCATCATATTACTGGCAATATATTACCTTGTTTATTCCTGGCGGTTACGAATAAATGCCGGTACATCCAGATCATCACCAAAGGTAATTACTGGTCCCGCAGTTGTTTCTCCCTTTGAATCTTCATCCTTGAACAAACTGGGATTACTCTCTGGTTCATTCTTAGGGGTTGGTGAATCCTGGAATGCTGATATACGATTATCATCCTCATTCATATTATTGTCAACCAGGGGCAGTGTAAAATTCGGTTTAGCCGAATGAGGAATTGAATTATATTCTCGTTTACCATCCCCATTTAATCCGGTAGCAATAACCGTTACCCTAACCTCATCAGAGAGGTCTTTATCCAATACGCACCCCAGAATGACATTGGCATCGTCACCAGCCTCTTCATAAATAATACTGGAAGCATCATTCAATTCATGAATAGTCATGTTCTCAGGTCCGGTAATGTTCACCAAAAGCCCTTGTGATCCGGTTATGCTTACATCTTGAAGCAGGGGCGAGTTGATTGCCTGTTGTGCTGCCAAAATTGCCCGTTCTTCACCATGTGCAATACCTGTACCCATTATCGCATCGCCCATATTTTCCATTACCGTCTTCACATCTGCAAAATCAAGATTGATTAACCCGGGAATATTTATGAGGTCAGAAATTCCCTTGGTTGCCTGGTGCAGTACAGAATCCGCCAATTTAAAGGATTCCGTAACGGTTGTATTTTCATCGGTTATTTCCAGAAGCGTTTCATTGGGAATTGCCAGAAGGGTATCACAATTCTTCTTCATTTCTTCAATGCCTGCCAATGCCCGTTTATGCCGTTTAGGTCCTTCAAAGGCAAATGGTTTGGTTACAATACCCACCGTCAGAGCGCCCATTTCTTTTGCAATTTTGGCAATTGCAGGTGCTGCTCCGCTTCCGGTGCCGCCTCCCATGCCGGCAGTAATAAAAACCATGTCCGAATTTTGCAAGGCGCTTTCAATGACCTCTTTATTTTCTTCTACGGCTTGCTGACCGATCTCAGCGACGGCGCCAGCTCCCAGGCCCTTGGTCAGTTCTTTTCCTATTTGCAGTTTGGTTTGAGAATTATTATTCTCCAAATCCTGCGCATCGGTATTCACAGCAATAAAATCTACCGAATTTATTCCATCTTCGATCATGCGGTTCAGGGCATTTCCACCACCCCCTCCAACACCAACAACGATTATCTTTGCTTTCTGTTCTTTCAGATCTACAGGTTCAAATAACATGTCTTACTCCTTTTCTTTTTTTATTGTTAGTACCAATTTTTTATCCAGTTACCCATTTTCGTAAATGAACGTTTGAATATCGAATTTATATTGATGGCATTATCATATTCCAAATCTGACCAATTTTGTTTTCCATAATTAATGAGTCCCACACTGGTGGAATAGCGAGGATTATTCACTTTTTCTGAAACCCCACCGCTTAATTCAGGTTGTCCCACTTTAATATGTTGTTTAAAAATTTCCTGAGCCAGATCAGTAACGTGTTCCAACCCAGAGCCTCCACCTGTAAGAACAATTCCGAAGGTATAATCACCGGGATAGTCAGATTTGCGGATTTCATTTTTCACCAGACGGAATATTTCGTCCATGCGTGGTTCAATAATTCCTGCCAAATCCTTCCGGGAAATCGTTTTAGATTCCCGTCCATTGGTTCCGGTGATATTTATATTCTCTTCTGGATCAGCCAAAGCAGATTTTGCCGAACCGTACTGGCATTTAAGTTGTTCAGCCTGTTCTAAAGTGGTTTGCACCCCGTAGGCAATGTCGTAAGTAATATTGCTTCCACCCAGAGGCACCGTTCCCGCATGGAGTACTCCACCTTCATGATACACAATTACATCGGTAGTACCACCACCAATATCAACCAGGATCACCCCTAACTTTCGTTCATTTTCATCCAATACGGAATGAGCAGATGCCAAAGGCTCAAGAACAAATTCAATCACCTCTACACCGGCTTTTTCCATGCAGGTATGCAGGTCTTTTTCTACGTTTATGGCGCTGGTTACCAAATGCACTTTGGCTTCTAAACGATGTCCTGCCAGCCCCAGGGGATTTTTAATACCACTACGGTCATCAACTTTGAAATCACGGGAAAGTACATGCAGTATGCGTCTGTCAGGAGAGAGGTTTATGGATTGGGCATGATCCAGTACTCTTTGTACATCACTCTGAGTAATTTCCTGCCCAACTGGTTGACGATTACTGCCTTTACTTACCGTAATGACCCCCGAATAATTGATACCCCGAATATGATCACCGGTTATGCCCACAAATGCACCATCAACCTCAATATCTGCTTGATGTTCTGCCATTGAAAGTGCTTGAGTGAGGGAATCCACCGTTTTATTCATATTCACCACGATGCCCTTTTTCAATCCGTCAGAGGGAGCTTCGCCCACTCCCATGATATTTATCGTATTATCGGATTTATCCCATTCAGCTATGACCACTGCAATTTTTGTTGTACCTATATCAATTCCACTGATTATTTGTTTTTCTTCCAATTTTATCCTTTTTGATATTTTTCTTTAACTATTACCTGTTCGGCAACTCTTAAATCAATGTATGAATAGTCGCCTAACTGTCTGTTGGGATATACCGTTCGCTCAAAGTTCTTCAAAATATTGAGCTGAGACTGCAGATTATCTGAGCTTGTGAATATTCGGGTTTTGCTATCACTATAAAACGTCCATTTATTATCTCCAATTATGACCTCACTTAAGTTGTCATAGAACTGAGGGTAATCGTTAACTAAAAATTTAAATACCTCTGCAATTTTGTCTGTTAAACCAGATTTGTAATCCATACCTTTTGAAATGTTAATAATAGGAACCGGAAAAAAACTGATTGCTTTACCCTTAGCTGGTAGGAGCATGCCATTTCTATCCATAAGGAAATTTTCATTTTCTAAGGTGATGAGTAAAATTGGTATTCTCTCAATAATTTGAACCATCACCGTATTAGGAAGAATTCGGCTTAGCTGTACACATTCAATATAATCGAGGGAAGATATTGCACTTTGAATTTCATCCAGATTAATGGAAAAATAGGATTCTGCCATAAATGGCTGCAGCTGTTTTTGGATTTGGGCATCTGCAACAAATTGATTACCATTAATCTTAACATCAAAATTATCGAATAATCCAATATGTTTTGAATAGCTATTCACAAGGATTCCCAATAAAAATATTCCCACCATACCTGAAGTAATTTTCAGAATAGCGGCAATTAATTTTTGTCTTTTATGCATAATAAATATCCTGAGTTATAGCTTTGGGAAAGCCAATTAGTTTTACTTCCAGTTCTAAATTAATATTAAATTTTTTAGCCACATATTTTTTAGCCAGTTTTATTAGATACAAAACATCAGCTGCTGTTGCTCCACCCATATTCACAATAAAGTTGGCATGTTTTTCCGAAATGGCTGCACCGCCCCGTTCCGTACCTTTTAACCCGGCTTTATCAATAAGATATCCTGCAGCCAATGTATCAGACGGATTTTTAAAGATGCTTCCGGCAGACCTGAATTTCAGTGGTTGATTGGATTTTCTTCCCTCTGAGGCTACCTTTCTTTCTTTCAAAATATCACCAGGTTTCCCCCGTTTACATTGAAAGGTTGCCTCCAAAAGAATTTCATTTTTTGGAAAGGTTGAGTGACGGTATGAAAATTCTATCTCACCCTTCTTGTAGGATTTTATATCACCTTCTATGGTCATGGTTTTTGCTGCTTCAAAATATTTAGATATTTCACTTCCAAATGCACCAGCATTCATTATGAGAGCACCCCCAACCGTGCCTGGTACGCCAACAAGACTTTCCAATCCGCCGATTTCTGCTGCCATGGCTTGTTTTACCATTGTTCCCAGCATAACACCAGATTCAACAATAATCTGTGAATTTTGTTTGATGCTGAGGTTTTTGAACGATTTTTTAAGGGAGATGACTATGCCGTCAAAGCCCCTATCCCAGACCAGGATATTGGAGCCAGAGCCAATAAAAATAGCAGATATTTTTTCCTGATATGCATATTTCAATAGTGTAGATAATTCTTTTCGAGTCTCCGGAAGAACCATGCAGGCAGCAGGTCCACCAATACCGAAAGTGGTGTGCTTGGCTAAAGGCTCATCAAATGTCATTACAGATGTGAGCATTTTACGAATATCTTTCTTCTGTTTTTGGTTCAATTATTAATTGCCTCATAAATCCCTTCGCATTGCCGCCATATATTTCCTGCGCCCATAGTTATTATCATATCATTTGCTTGAACAATTTCTTTTAATCGAGCAGGAATGTTGGTTTGGTCTGCAATTAGCTCAACATGCTTATGCCCAAGCCGTTCAGCCTCATCAGATATAATTTGAGCCGTAATGCCGGGGATTGGTTTTTCCCTTGCCTGATAAATATCTGTCACAATGAGTATATCTGCCTGTAAAAATTCCTCAGCAAAATCGTGGTAGAAATCCCTGGTCCGGGTAAATAGGTGAGGTTGAAAAATTGCTATTATCCGTTTATCCCAACCGGTTTTCGCCGCTTTTAATGTGGCTGATACTTCTGATGGATGATGGGCGTAATCATCAACAATCATGATATTGGTATCCGTGGTATATTTAATATCGAACCGTCGGCGGACACCTGTATACTGTTCCAACCCTACCTGGATTTTATCAAAGGGAGTATCCAGTTCCAATGCCAGTACCGCTGCCCCCAAGGCATTCTTTACATTATGTTCACCAGGAACATGCACCGTTAATTCTCCCTGCAATTCACCGTGAATGGATAGGTCAAAAGAAGAGTGGTTATTTTTAAACCTCAAATTGGAAGCCTGAATTTCAGCATCCTCATGCACTCCAAAAGTTACCACCGGCCGATTAATATTGGGGATAATCGATGCAGCATTACTATTATCAATACATACTCCAACCTTCCCATAAAAGGGAACGGCATTGGCAAATTGGGTAAATGCCATTTGAAGGTCTTCCAGGTTTTCGTAACAATCTAAATGTTCTAAATCTAAATTGGTGATGAGCCCCATGGTTGGCTGCAGGGTGAGAAAGCTTCGGTCAAATTCATCGGCTTCAACCACAATAACATCCCCACTACCGGAAATGGTGTTACTCTGGAATTTATTCACAATCCCGCCAATTACCATGGTGGGGTTGAGCTCCGCTGCAGTTAATATTTCACCCAACATGGAACAGGTTGTGGTTTTTCCGTGAGTACCAGCTATTGCGATACTGGTTGGTTTTACTTTCAATAGTTCAGCCAGCATTTCTGCCCGGCGTATAACCGGCACTTGTTTGTTTTCTGCTGCTAATATTTCAGGATTATCCCGCTGAACCGCTGAAGAATATACCACTACATCAGCACCATTTACATTTTCTCCAGAATGACCCTCAGAAATATGAAGTCCCATAGTTTGTAAGCTCTCAGTACGCTCGGAACTGTTTTGGTCTGACCCGCTTATATTAAAACCAAGTTTATGGAGAAGTTCTGCCATGCCGCTCATACCAATACCGCCGATACCCACGAAATGAATATGATTTGTTTTGCCAAACATCAGCTGATTGCTATTTCCATAATGGTTGAAATAATGTTTTCGGTGGCATGGGGGGCTGCCATTTGAATAGACTGTTCTTCCATTTCCTGAATTTTTTTCGGATGTTTGAATAATTCTAATACGGTTGTTTCCAAATCACCAGCGGGCAATTTTGACTGAGACAAGACAACTGCCGCACCAGAGTTGGAAAATGCCTGAGCATTTTTATATTGATGATCTCCAGCAGAATGGGGGAGGGGAACCAGTACCATTGCTTTACCCATGAGGGCCATTTCTGATAATGCCAATGCACCTGCACGGGAGACAATCAAGTCCGCAGCTGAATAAAAGGCACCCATATCATCAGAAAATGGAATTAAATGCACATTCTCTTCTTTAACAGTATGTTGTAATCGTTCATAATCATTTTTACCACATTGCCAAAGTATTTGGATTCCAGATTGGGTGTATTTTTTGCATTCTTTTTGGAAATGACGATTTAAAGGCACAGACCCCTGGCTCCCACCCAGAATAGCCAATACGGGCAGAGATTCCTTACAATTAAATTTTTGTTTTGCCTGGGATTTATCCATTATCTGTATATCCTCTCGAACCGGATTTCCCGTAAAAATTGGATTTTTTTTTTCAAATGAGCTGCCGCATCTTTGTAGGCAATGCAGATAGCATCAACACGTGCAGCCAAATGCCGGGTGGTTATTCCCGGGTATGAATTCTGTTCCTGAATAACCGTTTTGATACCTTTATGAATGGCAGCCAGTAATGGCAGCCCGGATGAATATCCACCTGTTCCGATAACCACATGGGGCTTGAAGTAATGGAGTAATTTCCACGATTGGTAATAGGACTGTAAAAATCTAAATGGGAAAAGAATGTTTATCACTATTGAATTCAAATTTAACTGCCGTTGAATTCCACGAATGTTCAGAAGTAATTCATTCTCACTATTATTTGAAAACCGGGTGGCTTCAACTCCAAATTTAGAACCAATATATTTTACTTCCACTCCCTTTTCCTGCAGCGCATCACGTATTGCCATTGCCGGAAAGAAATGTCCACCAGTACCACCGCCAGTAACTACCATACGGAGATTTTTACTCATATGAAAATCCTCTATAATAGCTGTTGGTTCCAGTTCTTCCTTTTCGGGCAATATTCAGCAGTATTCCCATGGACAAAAAAGTGAATATGGTATGTGAGCCGCCATAAGAGATAAAGGGCATAGGAAGGCCAGTAGTTGGGGCAAATCCCACCACATAGGCGGCATTAACCAAAAAATAAATCATTACCGAAATAAGAATGCCGATAGATAAAAACATGCTGAATAAATCAGGCGCTTCTCTCACCACTGCGAGTCCTTTTGTAAATAAAAACCAAAAAAGACAAAAGAGAACGAAGATCCCGATAAATCCCAGCTCCTCCCCAACAATGGGAAGGATAAAATCGGTATGTACTTCCGGGAGATAGCCATTTTTTATAATGCTGTCACCCAATCCACTGCCTAAAATTCCACCAGTACCCAATGCATTTAGTGACTGTACTTTTTGCTTATCGTTCCAATTGAGGAATCTGTCCATGGCATGGGGAGTATTCATTATTTTTAAGATGAGAGCAATGACTCCCGCAATTGATAAACCGGTGAGATAACGCCAATTTGTTCCGGCAATAAACAGCATTACCATTATAATGGCAGCAATAATCATGGTGGTACTGGTATCCGGTTGGAATAAAATCAATACCAGTGATATCCCCAATATTGGAGTAAATCGAAAGAGCAGAAATTTCCAGTCTTTCAGGTATTTTTTATTCTTATCAACAAAATAAGCTGTAAAAATAATAAGACTCACTCGTGCAAAATCAGAGGTAGTCATCCAGCTTCTGCCTCCAATAACCAACCAGCGGGATGCAGGATTATTGCCCTTGAAGAAATACCCCATTATCAAAAATATCCATGAAAATAGGATGAGGATATAAACCAAGTCCTTTAAATAACGATAACTCATCTGACTTAGTAAAAACATGAGAATTGTACCAATAATGAGCCATATAGTCTGGCGAAGAAAGAAATACAGATAGTTATCGAATTCGTTCATAGCATAGATACTGCTGGCACTGTACATCATTACAATACCAAAACCGGAGAGCAATAAGATTGTACCCAGGATTAAATAATCATTGGGATAGGAGCGAATATTCAATTTCCCAACTCCAATTTGGTAAATATTTCTACAAATTTATTTCCCCGTTCTTCATAATTTGAAAATTGGTCAAAACTGGCACATGCCGGAGACAAAAGAATTGTATCACCGGCAGTTGAATTGTTATTTGCTGTGAGCATGGCATCCTTAAAATATTCACAATAGGTAACTGTAAAATTTTCATTGAGCTGATTTTTAATTTCTGCACCAGCATCACCATAAGCAATAATTGATTTTACACGGTTTTCCATAAATGGAATGAGCTGCCTGAAATCTGTGGAGCCTTTGTCCTGTCCACCCAAAATGAGAATTAAATTATCATCAAAACTTTCAATGGCAGCAGTTGCAGCAGCGATATTTGTAGCCTTTGAATCGTTAAAAAAATCCACATTATGGATGCTGCCAACCCATTCCAAGCGATGTGGAATAGGAGAGAAATTTATAATTGTGTTTTGAATTGCCTCTTGTGAAATCCCAAATGAATGGGCCATTGTTGCAGCAGCCAGGATATTTTGTAAATTATGAAAGCCTTTTAATTTGGTATCTTCAAAATTAAATAAAATGTCAGGATTGTCAGGCTCACCGGAAAATACTTTCGTTGCATTCAATTTAAAATGACACTTTTCATTTTTCGTCAGGGAAAATACCATTGATCGAGCGCTGTCCATCAGAGATTCAGCTAATATGGGGTCATCAGCATTATACACCAACCAACCAGATTCTTGGATATGGTCTGCTAATTTTAGCTTTTCCGCCGCATAGGCATTAATATCTGCATACCGATCCAGATGGTCAGCGCTAATGTTTAGTATTCCGGCAATGGTGGGAGAAAACGAAATAATATGTTCTAATTGAAAACTGCTCAATTCCAGAACGTGTATGGATGTTTTGATATCTGATTTGAGTTCCCAGAGTACATTTTCTGAAAAAGGCATACCCACATTCCCGCCAAGCAATGAGGTTCTTCCATCGCTGATACACATTTCATGTAAAAGATTCACAGTGGTTGTTTTTCCATTTGATCCGGTAACAGCAAGAATGGGAGACGAGGTAAACCAAGAGGCAAATTCAATCTCGCTCACAATGGGAATATTCTGATTTTCACATTCTTTAATTATTGGAATGTCATTAGGAATCCCGGGGCTTTTTACAAGAATATCTGCATCTAAAACAGAATTACTATGACCTCCCAATTCATGTTTGAAGTTGCCAATATTTTCTATAATTCCGGGGGAATCATTTCTTTCACTTATAAATATTTTGGCACCGACATGAGCGCCAAGAGCCCCGGCTGCAATACCACTTTTCCCAGCGCCAAGAATACTAATCCGTGTATTTACCCAATTATTTTGAGAGATATTATTTAGGTCAATCATTGTATCTTAAAGGTTGTAAGTGAAATGAGAGCTAACAGAATGCCGATAATCCAAAATCGAACAACAACATGGTTTTCCGGCCAGCCCAATAATTCGAAATGATGGTGCAGGGGTGCCATGCGGAATATACGTTTGCCTTCACCGTACTTTTTCTTTGTATAACGGAAATAATATACCTGTATCATTACAGATACAGATTCAGCTACAAACACACCTCCAATCATAAAGAGCAGTATTTCTTTTTTCAGTAAAACTGCCAGAGTACCCAGCGCCGCACCCATAGCCAATGAGCCTGTATCCCCTAAAAATATTTTTGCAGGATTTGCGTTGAACCATAAGAATCCGATACAAGCACCAATAAGAGCCATGCAGAAGATAAATAATTCTCCAGTACCAGGGAGGTAGATGATGTTGAGATAATCACTATAATCCAATCGACCGGAAGCATAGGCAATAGCTCCAAAAACAAGGGTTGCAATAGCAACTAGACCAGTTGCTAAACCATCTAATCCATCGGTGAGATTTACCGCATTAGACGTGCCGGTAATAACCAGAATGACCAGTGGAACATAAAACCATCCAATATCAATGGTTCCATTAGCAACAAAGGGAATGGAAATTGACGTAACGAATTGAGAAGAGTCGGGGTAATAGATAAGTATGAGCCCAACAATTAACCCCAGGCTAATTTGCCCAGCCATTTTATAGCGGGCGATTAATCCCCGGGGATACTTTTTAATTACTTTTAAATAATCGTCCAAAAATCCAATTAACCCCATCCACATTGTTGCCAGGAGGATCAGTAAAATATGTTTGTCACCCACTTTTGCCCAAAGGAAAGTGGGAAGGATAACTGCCAATAACACAATTATCCCTCCCATCGTTGGAGTACCCTCTTTTTTGAGGTGAGATTCAGGCCCATCTAATCGTATAGTCTCACCAATTTGGCGAGACTGGAGTGTGCGGATGATTTTAGGCCCGAAGAGGAAACTGATAATAAGTGCAGTGAGTGCTGCGCCAACTGCACGGAATGAAATATATCCAAATACATTGAAACCGAAGAAAAAATCTCGAAGGGGATAGAGTAAATGATAAAACATCAGTCTTGTAGCCCTGTAATTATTTCTTCCATTTTCATACCACGGGAACCCTTAACATAAATAATATCGCCTTCTGAGATAAACGCTTTCAGATCTGTTAAAAGAGAAGCCTTGTCAGCATAATATTGATGAAACATTGCAGCGCCATTCATTGCCTTAATGGTATGCCGGGTTAATTCTCCAAAAGCAAAAACGGCATCTACTTTTTTTTCTGATAGATATTTTCCTAAAGTTTGATGATGATCCTTTTCTAATTCTCCCAATTCCAGCATATCACCTATGACAGCAATTTTCCGCTTTCCTTCAGAAAGAGAAGTGAGATTGTTTATTCCGGTGCAGGCAGATTCAAGGTTGGCGTTATAACTATCATTTATCACCATTATATCCTGGAATTGTAAAATATTGCCCCGACCGGAGGGTAGTTGAAAGGATTCAATTTGAGTTTTTATAACATGAGCATCCATTCCCAGATGAGCGGCAATGGAGAATACAGCCAGGGCATTCATTCCCATTGTTTCTGATGGGGAAGATAAATTGATAGCAATATTATTGACTGTTAAAATCTTACCATCAGAAGACCAACTGCCCTGATAATCTGCGGATCGAGTAAAAGAATATTTCACTCCCTTACAGGCAATTGGCATTTTGGAGATGAAGGGATCATCTATATTGATAAATGCCGTACCATCTTCCCGGAGAGATGAAAACAGGGCTGATTTTGTTTTTGCTATCTCATTAATATCTCCAAAATATTCTAAATGGGCTTCAAAAATATTTGTGATGATACCCATATCAGGTTGAACAATATTGCAAATATATTCTATTTCTCCCGGCATGCTGGCACCCATTTCAATGATTGCAGTATCTTCATTTCCCCCACATTCAAATATCGATAGAGGTACACCTATGGTGCTGTTGAAATTTCCTCTTGTGGACATTGTATCCATAGCTGCTGAAAGAACATGGGTCAATAAATCCTTGGTGGTTGTTTTTCCATTTGTTCCGGTAATTCCAATCAATGGACAGGTGATATTTTTGCGGTAAGCAGCAGCTAAATCATTTAAGAAATTTCGGGTGGAATTCACCTGTGCGACAGGAAGCGTAGTTTCAATATTATTTTCAACAATAGCCAGGGATGCTCCAGCTTTTTCAGCATGCTCAATATATTTATGCCCATCGGTATTTTCTCCCTTGAAAGCCAGAAAAATATCTCCCGGTTTCACCTTGCGGGAGTCAATTGTAATTCCGGAAAATTCAGATAATTTTAAATTGGGGAGAATTGTATTCAGCGCCTTTTTAAAATAAGTTTTATTTTGAATATCAACCCGCATTCGTATAATCCTTAATAATTTCAATATCGCTATGAGGTATTTTCTCCGATCCAATTTCCTGATAATTTTCTGGTCCCTTACCAAGCACCAATAAAATGGATTTTTCATCCATTTGCTTCAGGGCGGTTGTAATGGCTTCTTTTCGATCCGGAATTACCGTATAATTATCGCCGGAAAATCCCTGAATAATATCGGCATTTATTCTTTCCAATAATTCTGTTCGAGGATTATCCGTGGTTACAAAACTGAATGAAGCATACTTTTCTGAAATTTTTGCCATTTCAGATCGTTTTCCAGTATCTCTATTACCACCGCAGCCAAACACCGTTATAAATTTCACTTGGTTATCCATGAGGCGTACAAGGTTTGAAAACAGTTTTTCATAGGCATCGGGTGAATGGGCATAATCCACAAAAACTTTTCCCGGACAATCACAGGGGATATGTTCCATTCTACCGGGAATAGGAGGCATATTTATAATTGCACTCTCAATTTTGGAAATTGAAATTTCCATGCTTAAAGCAGCTGCAACTGCAGCCATGATATTTGATAAATTATATTCCCCGATGAGTAGGGAGTCAATTGAAATTGTTTTTTTCTCAAATTGCAGCTCTGCTTTTATACCATGAAGGGTGAATTCAGTATGAACAGGATGGAGGTCAGCTTTTTCATTAATAGCAAAGGTAATTATTTTTGCAGCTGTTGCCGAGCAAATTCTCTCGCCATAAGGATCATCCAGATTAATTACTGCAGTATTGGTATTTGATAAACTTTGAAACAGTTGAAGTTTGGATTTGAAATACTTTTCCATATCACCATGAAAATCCAAATGCTCAGGGGTCAAATTCGAAAAGACAGCAATATCCACTTCTACATCATCCACACGGTGAAGATCTAAAGCATGGGATGATATTTCCATGACCAAATTATCAACCCCTGCCAATGTGAGGGTTTGGAGCATTTGCTGGAGTTCTACCGATTCGGGCGTAGTAAAACCAGTGCTTACCATGCCGGAAGGAGTCTGAAATCCTAATGTGCCCAAGGTGCCGCAGGCAGCGCCGGAAGTTTGCAAAATATGATGTAAAATATGTGTAATGGATGTTTTACCATTGGTTCCGGTAATACCCACAATATTTATTTTTGCTGAGGGGTTGCCATAAAACTGAGCTGAAATTTGAGACATTGCAAGACGGGGATCCTTCACCTGCAGAATAGGCACAGCTTTAGTTTTTGGACTCCTTCCATTTGATAAAATGGCAACAGCCCCATTTTCAATTGCCTGGGGAATAAATTCATGCCCATCTGTCTGCATCCCGGAAATAGCTACAAACAAAGTTCCAGGCTTCACTTTTCGGCTATCATAAGTGATAGATGATATTTCCCGGTTATCCGGAGTACCTTTAAATTGAATATTTTTTACTAATTCCTGAAGCTGCATTACATTGATTCCAATTTTATGGTACAAGAGGGCGCAGTATCAACCAGTTGACCGGGAGAGACCGATTGCCATACTACTCTCCCGGAGGTTCCAACCGGATTTATTATCAGCCCTAAATCTTTAGCTTCCTGAATGGTTTGCTTCAAGGTTTTTCCTAAAAAATTAGGCACTAAATTATTCTGCTTTTGGATCACATCTGCTGTTGCCAGCATTGGGGCAATTTGTTGTGAAATTGTTGTGTGAGCAAACTGGGGCATTTCTTTAGGGGTAACCGGAATAAATTCTTTATTGTTGATGATAAGTCTTTCAAATATTTCTTTTACGATAGGAGCTGCTGTTTCGTTCCCCCAATGATAGCCATATTTTGGAGAATCAACAGAAATAACACAGACATATTTGGGGTTGCCTATTGGGAATACTGCTGCAAAGGAAGATATAAACTCTCGCTTTGAATAGGCACCGTTTACAAACTTTTCGGCTGTGCCTGTTTTTCCTCCAATTCTGAAGCCTGGAATACGAGCCTTGTTTGCAGTACCATGATTGACAACGTCTTCCATCATGGATAACAATATTTCTGAGGTTTGGTGAGTCATCACTTTTCTTACAGGTTTTGGAGAGTAATCCCGTTCTTCATAACCGTTTCCAGAAATATTCTTAATAATCCTGGCATTGGGCAGATAGCCCCCATTTGCCGCAGCGGAATAGGCTAGCGCCAATTGCAGTGTATTAATTGAAATTTCCTGTCCCATTGAGACAAAGGGACCAGATAGCCTAGTCCATTCATTAAATTCCCGCAACACTCCGGAAGCTTCACTGGGGAGGGGCACTCCGGTGCGAATACCAAACCCGAATTTCCGGGCATAATCATAAATATGCTGAGCTCCCATTTGATCCACCATTTTTGCCAAGCCGATATTACTGGAATAAATGAAAATGTCAGACAGGGATAGATTTCCGTGCGGCTCATGATCATGAATAATTTTTGAGGGCAGGATTTGATACTCACCATTTTCACAGAAAAATTTATCCTCAGCAGTAAATATTTCAGTCTCCAAAGCAGCAGTCATTGATATGAGCTTGAAAGTAGATCCCGGTTCATAAGCATCAGAAATAGTTCGATTTGCAAATGTAGAAACATCATATTTCCAAAAGGCATTGGGGTCAAAATCGGGTAGCGATGCCATTGCCAGGATATCACCAGTAAATGGGTTTAAAATCACTCCATTAGCAGTCAATGCCCCGGATCGCTTCATCCCCTGTTTCAGTGCCTCTGAGAGAATGGTTTGAATATTGGCATCAATTGTGAGCTGAATATCAGCGCCATTTTCTACAGCGGGATGCTGATCCACGATTGCCTTCCGCAGCCTCCCATTGGCTGAACGATTATAAATGAGATTACTGGTTTTGCCATTTAACAGGGGATCAAATTGCCGTTCAATTCCAAATTGACCCTTATGGTCTTGGTCAACATAACCAACTACCTGGCTTGCTAAATTATGAAAGGGGTAATATCTATTGGCTGAAACATCACATTGCAGTCCTTTAGTTTCCTTCAGCTTTTCCAAAATTGGCAGACATTGAGATCTGTTTAAGGCTTTGGTTAAGGGGATATATTTTTTTCTTTTAGAGA